>JARLHW010000010.1 GCA_031292075.1 Desulfosporosinus sp. | reverse complement strand
TTATCCTTTGTCTGTGTGTTTCTATCTAATCGTTCTTAATCTGTGTAATCTGTGTAATCTGTGGTTCCCCGTTCAGAATTCCCCAAGGCGTATTTACAGTGTTTTTCCTTGTAGGTATAAAAAAATGCGGGATTTTAGGTTGTTAATAAATTGTCTGTAACCGAAGAATTTGAGATTATAGTGACTAAAGAATGGGAATAATAAGTTACTGTTATTGATGAGGAAGTTATTTGGCCTTAGTATTTGGTCTGATTTATTCTCTCAAAGGAGGTTATCATGGAAGACTCTCTCCTCACAATCATTACTTTAGTAATTACCTGGAAATGGGGTGATTGGAAACACTGGAAACAGTATTACTCCACGATTCTATTTTGGGCTTTAGGTAATTTGATTTATCTTTATCTTACTTTTGACAAACCCCTGTGGGAATTTACGACTATTATTCCTCAGCCATTAGCCGATCTTTTAATGAGCTTGTTAATTTTCCCTTGTGTTTGCTTGTTGTTCTTACCGCATTTTCCGAATAAGAAGATCGTTAAGAAATTGCTTTACATAGGTTTATGGGTGTTTCTATTCTCATTTGTAGAGTTGTGGGCTTTACAAATACACCATTTCGCCTATGCCAACGGCTGGAAATTTTTATATTCTGTGATATTTAACATGGGAATGTTTACTTTGCTGCAAATACATTATAAGGAACCGCGTTGGGCTTGGATAATTTCATTAATTGCCGGTGTTTCAATTATGATTATCTTTAAGATCCCCTTGAATCATAAATAAACTCGATCAAATTGAGCATTAATGGTAGTTTGTTAGGGAAAAAGTGTGCGCTAAATGTATTGGAATGTGCTCATGTGTTGGCATGACCATGATCATGGTAAAAAGAGACCACGATGATGGTCTTTTTGATTTGCTCATAACTTGAAGACTGTAGCGGTGGTCTTACCGCATAATAATAATAACGGAGTGGAATTTTGAATGAATTAGTTGTAAGATCAAGAGTGAGGTCGTTTCTCGTTGAGGTCCGGTGAGAGAGTTTTTGGTTTCAATTAATAAAAAAGGTAGGAAAAATAGAAAAACTATGGGTATTTATAAGCGTTATTTTAATAAGTATAAATCCTTATTTATTACTGCGGTCCTTTGTGTGTTTTTTGAAGCGATATGCGATCTAATGCAGCCGACGATTATGGCACACATAATTGACGAGGGCGTGAGAAATAGTCAGGTGGGAACTGTGATTAAGTTAGGCCTGCTGATGTTGCTGATAACTTTAATCGGAGCCTGCTTCGCAGCAACTCGGAACATTTTGGCAAGTAAGGTTTCTCAAAGCTTCAGTGCGGATTTACGGTATGACTTATTTACCAAAATTATTAATTTTTCTGAGATCAGCGCCGATAAAATTGAAAGCGGTTCGTTGATAACCCGGATGACTAATGACACCTCTCAAGTAACTCAATTTATCAACGGTTTGATGAGAATTTTCTTTAAAGCGCCAGTCACCTGCCTAGGCAGCATCATTCTGGCAGTCATGTTAAGTCCTCGGTTGAGTTTAATCCTTTTTCTTATTGTAGCAATCGTTACGATTTTTATTGTGATCAGCATGAAAATGAGTTATGTGCGTTTTGCCAGGGTGCAATATGCTATTGATAAAGTCAATACCGTTGTTCAGGAATACTTAATGGGAATAAGGCTGGTGAAGGCTTTTGGACGGTATGAAGATGAGGAAGGAAAGTTCGATCGCGCTAACACGGATTTGTCGGATAAAACGGTATCCTCCCAGATTGTTATTGCGTATTTTTCTCCTCTTATGTCACTGACCATCAGTATTGGAATTGCTTCAATCCTTTATTTTGGCAGCATACTATTCGGTAACGGAGAAATCGAAGTCGGCAAGGTCGCGGCCTTCATTAGTTACATGGCACAGATTTCAGCTTCTCTTATTATGATAACCAATGTCTTCAATACGTTTGTAAGGACCAAAGCATCCACTGAAAGGATTAATGAAGTGTTAAACAGCGAAACGGATTTCGAAGGCTCTGAACAAACGGTAAAGCAGGGTGCCTGGGAGCTTGCTTTTGACGACGTGACATTTGCCTATCCGAACGGAAGCGGTATTCCGACAATAAGTAATCTTTCCTTTAAGGTTAATCTAGGAGAAACGCTGGCCATTATCGGTCCCACCGGTTCAGGAAAATCAACGCTTGTCTGGCTATGCCTCCATTTTTATGATCTTGAAAACGGTACGATTTACTTAAACGGTATTGATATTAAAACCCTCGACTGCAATATTCTGAGAGATAATATCGCCTTAGCTCCGCAAAAGAGCATGCTGTTTACGGGGACCGTATTTGAGAATATAGCGTGGGGCGATCCAAATGCCTCCCAAGACGAAATTATGAAAGCGGCCCGGGCGGCACAGGCCGATGAATTTATTCAAGATATGCCCCTTCAATATGAGAGTATTTTAGGTCAGGCCGGTGTAAATCTCTCCGGTGGTCAAAAGCAACGTATTTCCATCGCTAGGGCGTTAGTTAAAAAGGCACCCATTCTGATTTTAGACGATTGCACAAGTGCGCTTGATGCGGTCACAGAAGCGAAGGTTAGAAACGCCTTGAAAACTCTAGATACCGAAAAAACGGTAATAATGATAACGCAAAGGATAGGGACCGCAATGTTTGCCGATAAGATCCTCGTGCTTGACAATGGTGTGAATGTGGGATTTGGCAGCCATAAAGAACTGCTGCAGTCATGCAAAACTTACAGAGGAATCTTTGACTCACAAATTGGCGGCGACTTGAAGGGTAATGCAGATGGCTCAAAATAATAATATTAACAAAAATTACGAAAAAATGCCCAATCTGGGAAGAATGGGCGGCGGCGGACCTCAGCGGTTTAGCCCGACGGCAAAACCCAAAAATACTAAAGCGACCCTGTTCAGATTAATTAAAACTTTTATGATCTGGCGCAAATCGTTCCTAGTGGCGGTAGTACTGACCCTCATCTCCTCCACGGTTTCCCTTTTCACACCCTTATTATTAGGTAAAGCAATTAATACCTTTAATACAAAAACAAATAGGGTTGATACTTCTCTTTTAACTATGACTCTGATTGTGCTTGTCTCATGCTATCTGACAAGCTGGATTATTGACACTTTAACCGGTGTGTTGATGACAAAGGTTACACAGAAGTTGGTAAAGCATATAAGGACGGAGTTTTTTTCAAAGCTTCAGAGGATTTCACTTAACTTTTACGACACAAGGTCGCACGGGGATACAATGAGTAGGATAACCAATGATGTTGATAATATTAGCAGTACGATTGCTCAGACGACAACCCAGCTGGTTGCCAGTATTTTTTCCGTAACAGGTGCATTTGTGATGATGCTGGTTTTAAGCCCGCTTTTAACGCTTGTGGCAATGGTATCGATTCCGTTTTTTTTGGTCTTGACAAAAACCATTGCCAGCCGCAGCCGCAAATATTTTTTAGGACAGCAGCAAAAGTTAGGTGCCTTAAATGGGGTCGTTGAAGAGAACATTATCGGACTTAAAATGGTAAAGGCTTTCAACCGACAGCAAAATGTCTTAACTGATTTCAAGAGTATCAACAACGAGCTTTGCAGTTATGCCACGAAGGCTCAGATCTGGTCTGGTTTTATGATGCCGTTCATGAACGTAATCAATAACTTGAGCTTTGCTTTAATAGCCTGTGCCGGAGGAATACTGTCGATTGAAGGAACAATAACAGTCGGGGTGGTGGTGAGCTTTCTCACCTATTCCAAGCAATTCGGACAGCCGCTGAATAATATAGCCGGCATGTTTAATAACATTCAATCAGCTCTGGCCGGTGCGGAAAGAGTTTTTGAAATAATGGATGAAGAGGAGGAAGCCCCTGATAGAATCAGTATTCAAGCGCTGACGAATCCTAAAGGAGAAGTCGAATTTCGCAATGTATCATTTTCCTACAATATCGGTAGGTCGGTTTTGAAAAATATAAATTTTAAAGTTAACCCCGGAGAAGTGGTTGCTTTGGTTGGGGAAACCGGAGCGGGGAAAACAACGATTGTCAATCTCCTGACTCGCTTTTATGAATTGGACCAGGGGAAAATCCTGATTGACAATACAGATATTACGGACATCTCCAGAAATAACCTTAGAAGCTGTTTTTCTGTCGTTTTACAAGACACCTGCCTGTTTACTGGTACGATCTATGACAACATCAGATATTCGAGACCGAGTGCCTCGGATATGGAAGTTAAAGAGGCCGCCAAACTAGCTCATGCAGATGGGTTTATATCCCGTTTACCAAAGGGCTATGATACGATTGTAACAGGCAGCACAGATAACCTCAGTCAGGGACAGCGGCAATTGCTGGCAATTGCCCGGGCAATTTTGTGCAATGCGCCAATCTTGATTCTTGATGAAGCCACAAGCAGCGTTGATACAAAAACCGAAAAGGAAATCCAGCAGGCACTGCTGCTGCTCATGAATAATCGTACCAGCTTTTTAATAGCGCACCGACTTTCAACAATTCGCGATGCTGACAAAATTATGGTCATAGGCAGCGGGGAGATTTTGGAGAGCGGAACTCATGATGAACTTATGAAAAATAAAGGAGATTATTATGAAATGGTAGTAAGTCAAATGGGATTACCCGTCGTCTGATGTTTAGCTTTATCACGAATTTGGTATTTTAGAAAGGGAAATTTTAATGTATTATATTCAGCAGAGGCAAGTTGAAATTATAGGAGGCCAACTAAGTGAAAGATAATCCTAATAAAATATGGGTCGTTGCGAGCCCAAAACGAGCGAGATATCCGGAGTATTCTCAATATAATTCAGTTACTGAAGCGCTATCTGATTTTGATGATTGGACACTCGAAACAGCAAGTATAGAAAGTTGTGAAGTACTTTATCGAGGAATCACTCTGATGCAGTCTTCAAAGGGTAATGTCAGCGGTGCAGCCTGCGAGCAGTATAACCAAGATTGTACTATAAGAAGTAAATTACCAAGCTCACTAGAGATACTTAATTGTGTAGAATGCGTAAAGAAAATGATCGTAGATTACGTCGAATGATAAAGTCCTGTTGAAGACTGACCAGGAAATATATATTTTGCTAAGTGTGTGGAATATACCATTCGGAAAACAAAATAAGTAAGGTCAGCTGAATCGCTGGGCCTTTAGTCAAGAAACAGTCAGCTTCTTTTGGAGCTGGCTGTTCTTGTACTGGAGTATAAAAATTGTGGTTTGTTGACTAGAGATACGAAGTCCCTATAGTCAGATAATGCTTGCGAAAACCTTATAAATCTTGTATTTCCCTAGTCTAGCAGGTAATATGTAGTGGGCTGATTTGCGAGTTTTTGTAATTTATGCTTAAAGCATTAGATAGCCTGGAAAGGAGCGGTAGTTATGAAACTTGATATTCTTACCCTTGCTTTTATACTGAGCCTAACATTCGTCATCCAGGTTATCGCTCTTTTTGTTCAATATAGATTGAATAGAACTTATCAGGGAATTGGATGGTGGCTGCTGGGTTCTAGCTTAATGGCACTGGGGTATATCTTTATGCCTATGGTAACAGTAAAATCCCTAGAGATATTTGCTAGAATCGCAAACCCACTGGTGGTTCTAGGGCAAATGTTTCTATATCTTGGTATCATGAGGTTTCTAGGAAAAAAAGAAAACAGAGGGGTACTAATTTCTATTTTAGCTGTTTTTATGCTTTCATATTATTATTATATGTATAGATATAATGACATTTCTGCACGAACAGTTGTTTTAACGGCTGCGTTAGCTGCTATTTTATTAATGACCGCATACCAGCTTTTTTTAAAAAAGGATAAACTGATCACAGGCTCAGCCGATTTTACCGCGGTTGTTTTTCTTTCTTATGGATTGTTTATGATAACGCGAACTTTTTTTGCACTTATATTACCTCCAATGCACACATATTTTGACCAAGCAGCAATTTTTATGGCTTCATTTATAGTTCCAATCATCACCAGTACGCTCTGGACATTTGGTTTCATTATCATGGTCAATCAGCGCCTAAATGCGGAAAATCGTGAAGAAAAAGAAAAATTGCAACTGGTTTTTAACACAAGCCCTGATGCTGCCTTGATAACGCAACTAAATGAGGGTTTAATTGTTGACGTCAATATTGGGTTTTCAGCAATGTCTGGTTTCACGCGGGCCGAGGTAATTGGAAATTCTACCATGAAGATGAGTGTTTGGTCTAATAAAGCGGATCGACAAATCTTTATAACTGAGTTGAAGGATAATGGGATTTGTGAAAACATGCAATTTGTTTTTAGGCGCAAAGATGGCAGTCAGTTTCTCGGCATGATCTCAGCTAGAATCATTACTATTCATGCTGTAGCACATATTGTCAGCGTGATCCGCGACATAACCGAGCGCAAGCAGGCTGAGGAGGCGCTTATGGAAAGCGAAGAAAAATATCGTTCTATCCTCAACGCTTCTCCTGATGATATCACGATCACGGATCTGGAGGGGCGCATCCTCATGGTTTCTCCAGCGGCAAAAAAGATGTTTGGTTACGATTCGAATTATGATGAATTTATTGGTATGCGGCTTGTTGACTTCATTGTATCTGAGGATGTTGAGAGAGCTCGATCCAACCTCATGTTAATGTACCAAGGTGGTTCGCCAAGGCCAAATGAATACCGTGGCGTGCGTAAGGATCAAAGCATCTTTGATATTGAAGTAAATAGTGGCTTTGTTTATAGTGTAAACGGACAGCCTACTAAAATGGTTTTTATTGTCCGCGACATTACTGAACGCAAGCGGGCAGAGCAGCAAATACAAGAGCTGGTTCAACAGCTTGAAATTGAGAAAAATATTGCTCAATTAAATTCGATTACTGACAGTCTGACAGGGTTGGCTAATCGTAGATATTTTGATGAGGCTCTCAGGACAGAATTTTACAGGTTGAAGCGCTCTGAGGCTGCGTTGTCGCTCATCATGCTAGATGTAGATCATTTTAAAAAATTTAATGACAAATATGGTCATTTAGCTGGGGATGATTGTTTGCGGCAGATTGGAAGTACCCTTAAAACTATTGTTGGGCGGGTACCAGATATTGTTGCGCGATATGGGGGAGAAGAGTTTGTTGTTATACTCCCCGAAACCGAAGAAAATGGGGTCGAAACTTTGGCGGAACGAATCCGGAAAGCGGTTGAAGGGCTCGCTATTCCACATTCTGCATCCGACATTGCGGAATATGTTACTGTCAGCCTTGGGATTGTAACCGTTTACACGAACAAGTTAACATCACCAGAACAAGTTGTGGCCTTGGCTGATGAAGCGCTATATTGTGCTAAAAAAAGAGGACGTAATCAGATCGCAGTTAGGTCAATATCTTAATCAACCACAGATTACACAGATTAACACAGAACAAATACATTTTGGCTCTAAACTACAAATCGCTTGTAACTCAATTGATGATCGCCAAAGTTGTTATCCTTTGTCTGTGTGTTTCTATCTAATCGTTCTTAATCTGTGTAATCTGTGTAATCTGTGTAATCTGCGTAATCTGTGGTTCCCCGTTCAGAATTCCCCAAGGCGTATTTACAGTGTTTTTCCTTGTAGGTATAAAAAAATGCGGGATTTTAGGATAGAAAGTATTTCTTTTGCAAGATGTTGGGCTCCTTCGTGAAGAACTCGAAAAACCTTAATCAACATTTCACAAATCATTCAAGAATCAAGTGCTATAATAATATTAAAGCGCAAAAATTAAAGAACAAGAGGAAGGATAAGTCGAAAATGAAAAAGGGAAGCAAGCAAATACTAGTGGGTGGCTTGGCGATATTTTTTACCTTAATAAGCATTTGGTTGCCACTCACAGCAGCGGCGGCAACAAGTAACCAAACAGACTCAAATATAACTCGTATTTATGGCAACGATCGTTATGAAACAGCGGCAAAAATAGCTGAGGCTGGTTGGCAAGGAAACTCTAACTACGCAATATTAGCTCCGGGAATGGATTCAAATCTAATTGATGCCTTAACAGCTGGTCCACTTGCCGCTAAACTTAATGCGCCCATACTCTTGACTGAAGAAGATTCACTAAATTCTTTCGCACGGCAAGAACTTACTCGACTAACAGTAAAAACAGTCTTCATTACTATTACGACTGGCCCCGGTGTAAATCTCCAGAACGTCATAAAACAAGTAAAGGCTATTCCGACGGTAACGGATGTAGAAATACTTGGAGGCAGTGATGCATCGCAAACATCGGTAAACATAGCTAATGAACTAGCCAGCCTAGGTGCAAAAATCAGCAAGGCAATCGTTGTCGGCGGCAGTGGGGTAGATGCACTATCCGTATCACCAATAGCTGGCGCTCAAGGTATACCTATTCTTTATTCATCCGGAAAGTCATTATCTGATAGCGTAAGCAACTACTTAAACGATTTAAAGTCTAGTCTTAATAAAACCTATGTCATAGGTGGGACCGGAGTAATCAGTGATGCTGTAGCCTCTCAGCTACCAGGCTCAGTTGACCGGGTAGCAGGCATAGACAGGTATGATACTAATAGACAGGTATTGGAGAAATTTGCCGGCATTTTAAAATATAAAAGTACTTATTTCGCCAATGGAGATACACTCGTGGATGCTTTAGCCGTTTCACCCCTGGCGGCCCGAAGTGGATCACCAATCCTGTTAACCTCTCATTCGTTGGACTCTGCAAGCGCAGCCTATGCCCAAGCAAATTTATCCCCTAACGTGGTTGCGCTAGGTGGTGAAGCAGTGGTCTCTTCAGATGTTCTCTCCCAAATGTCTTCTCTACAAGTAATTAGTCAAGATGGCACTACACAGGGACCAACCGATCCGAAAGATCCAAGCTCAATCAATTCGGTACTTAAAATAACAGGGAACAATGTGACTTTAAGTAATTCTACAACAAATAATAGTATCTTTCTTCAAGGAAATAATGCTACATTAGAAAACGTAACGTCAAAAGGTACAATTTTCGTCGATCCCGGAGCAACAGGAACGGCTCTTCTACATAATGTCACAGCTGCAACTATTGTAATCCTTTCCGGAGGTTTCAGCATTGATTTACAAAATGTAACAAGTAATGCCCTAATTATCTCAAGCAGCAGTAATGTTTACCTCATATCCAGTGACACTACAAAAATTAATCAAACAACATTAACTTCCTCAGCTAATCTGGATAACTCGGGTGGAGGCTCTTTTGGTCCAATAACAATTGCCAATGACCCCACAGATAATTCGAGTCAGACAGTTTCACTGCAAGGCACATATACTAATGTTGAGCTAGATACTCCGTCCAATTTAACACTAGGCAGTAACACAACCATACAGGAATTGGAAAAAAACGTTGACGACGCAAATATTACGATACCCACATCGTCTTCAATCACGAAACAAATTACTAATAATCAGGCTGACATGAAGTATGGCGAAGACTCCGGAACAAGCTCAAATGATTATGGAAATAGTTTTTATATCGGACAATTAGGTTATGGAACACTGGAGCATTTTGATGCTCCTACAGGTGGAGACGATGCAGGTGGAGCTTTCTTTAACAGTGTTGGAGCTACCAATGCCACATGGGTCTACGGTTATTGGCTTTTATCCGGATTAAGTATGGCTCCATCGGGAACGTCTGCTGCGGCATGGGGACAACAACAAGCTCAAGTCGCCAATAATGCCTTTAATGACCTGCGTAACAAATACGGCTCGAAGGTTAAGTTGGTTATATTTGCAGACGTTGAAGCTTGTGGCGGTGGTCTGGATGCTGAAGACTTTCTCAATAATCAAGCCATTTATACTGCCTTTGTTAACGGGATCAAAGAAAATGGCGCAGCAAAACCAGGTACGTATTCTAGTCCGCATGAATGGAATACTCAATCTATGGGGGCAAATTTTACACCACTCACACCGGGCTATTATTGGGTAGCGGATTATCCCGGTGGAACACCAGATCAAAGTATACTAACTACGTCAAATCCGTTTTGGGCTTGCTTCCCCCAAACGAGTGAACAAGCTCAAATGTGGCAATTCGAGGGGACACCAGATTATGATGTGGCCAGAGTTTTACCAGGCTAATTATTTACTTATTGATCAGCGCACCCACCAAAAGGAGTTCGCTTAATAGGCAAAACCAAGACTGACAGCGGGATGACTATAATATGGATAAGAAGAGGATATCATGATGAGAACATCAAAATTAATTATCGCTTTCGTGTCTCTTGCGGTTATAGGAACTATACTGACTGTGCACTATTCAAGTGGTCGGCCCTTGCAACAATCATTTCAGCCGCTGAAGTCTTCACAGAGCGAAACTGAAACCTCAAGTGCTAGTGGTTCGACGGAGCCGCAAGCTCCACCCGCATCTGAGCTGGTTTGGTTACCAAACCATCGCCTACAAACCATTCGTAAAAATAGAGTGGATGTGGTTTTTCTGGATTCAAAGCATGGCTGGAAAATGGTTCCCAGTCAAGGAGCGATGAACAGCGAACCTGTAGACATTTATCAGACAACAGACGGAGGCGAGAGTTGGATAAAAACTGCGGTAGCAAATCAAAAAAATGTTTCGCCATCGGAATCCACGAACTTACCGGCCGGTACGTTGCCGTACGATGGTATCAAAAATAGTCTTAGTTTTGTAAACTCCTCAACCGGTTGGCTAACGGGTTATACTCCTAGAGTCGGTTATCAGTGGATTTTTGTCACAAATGATGGCGGGCGTACGTGGGTGCATCAAGAATTGCCAGTTCCAAAAGATGTATCACAGTATACAAGCATGTCATTTGATTTGACGCCACCTGCGTTTTTTACGTCAAAAGAGGGCATTTTGATTGAGAAAATTGCCGATGCACCCCAGAATAAGGCTCATCCAACCTATGTCTTTTTCTTTACACAGGACGGAGGTAAAAACTGGACGGAACAACCTCCCTCAACTATTAACTTGAAATTTCCTGATTCCGACCCTAATAAGTTGGGTCAAAATTTTTTGGTTACGGTAAATAATGTAACGTGGCATACTTCAGACAGCGGTTATACTTGGATGCAATGATTGTCCAAGATAACGACATAATTAGTGATTTAGGGGCTAGCTGCCCCTCTTTTCGTAGCAAAATACAATACAAAATTGTAAGAAAAATCTAATAAACCTAAGAAACGACTATTGGAAGCAGGAAATTAAAATCTTTTAGCGAAATATAAACAATACTCATTATGAATTAGAGAGTAAGGGATATAAGCATTTACGTCATGACACCAACTGTCTCTGTCAGATCTGCTTGGAGGCAAAACTTATGTATACTAAATCAAACCTGAAGGATACGCAGGCTAAAATTAGGTCATTGCTTTCCGGAACAATTGTAATTGTGATCTTAATTCTAATACAGGGGATTACTTATCTCTGGCTGAGAGTAATGAGTGTGGCGTTGATCGCCATAGGCCTATTCCTAGTGATCCAGAAACTTTCCTTTGAACGTCGGAGGTTGTTCAGTCTTGTAACCCTTGATGAACTGACGAGAATCGGGAATTACAGGGCGTTTCAGGAACGAATGCGCCTTGAGACGCAGCGCGCTCAGCGAAACCATGATCCTCTAACGCTGATTCTTATTGATCTTGATCGTTTTAAAAACTATAATGATTCCCTAGGTCACCGTTTAGGCAATGAGTTACTATATTCCGCAGGACAGATTTTTCAAAGCGCAGTTCGTTCCATCGATGGGGTTTATCGTTTTGGTGGGGATGAGTTTGCCATTGTATTGCCTGAAACAGATTTGGAAGCGGCACGAAACATTGTGAACAGGATTCAACATTCCTTTAGGTGCCACCCTAATCGTGCGGAGGTAACCTTAAGCATGGGAATGGGTACTTATCAGGAAGAGTCGCTGCACGGGTTTTTTGATCGCGTGGATCATTTGCTTTATGACGTTAAAGAGAATGGAGGAAACGGTTGTCAATCGGAATTGAGCTCCAACTACGCCCATAGTAAAGGTATTTCCAGAACTGCATTGTGAAGTAGAGGAAAAGTAAAAATGTAACTCGTGATGGGAGTGTTAGCAGTGCAATATTCGAAAAATAAACAAGAACATGAAGTAACCAAAAACTCATCTCTCGATATCAGCGATGCTCATGTCAAACGTATTGATCGCCTTGTTAATGAGTATAAAAGTCACATTCTTACTCAACTCAATGCCCAGGATCATCGTGAGACGACCCGCTCAGACCGTCTTGCAGATAAAGTAGCATTTTTTGCTGGCAGTTGGAAGTTCATTATTATTTTTACCTTATTCCTTCTTTTCTGGATGTTATGGAATTCTCTCACTCTAACAAAAGCACTTCATTTTGATGTTGCTCCATTTATACTTCTCAATCTCATTCTTTCGTTCACTGCAGCATTTCAAGCTCCTTTCATTATAATGAGCCAAAACCGACAAGCCATTCGAGATAAACATGAAGCAATCGTCGACTTTTCCATTAACTATAAGGCAGAGATAGAAATAGACGACGTGCAAAAGCATCTTCGTCAACTAGAAGTTCAGATTGCTGATATTCATCAGTTGCTTTTGGAGTTTCACAGTAAACCAACTGAGCATCAGGTCGATTAATGATCAGGTTCAAGCTACAGTATAACCAAGGCTGCTGCCGCATCAGGTGCCTTGGATCAGACCGATAAGACTGATTTCAAAAGCCATCGTATAAAAGAAACTTTATGGTGAAGTACTGGTAAAAGTATTTCATACCTTATATAAGCAATAGAAGTTACTAGTACGATGATCAATGTATAAAAGAGCATTACAGTCGTTAAACAGAAAATTGCATCTTTAATTTCCTCATTGAAAAGATAATTTATTGATACTTTCATCAGATCACCATCCTAAACATATCTAGTAAGAATATTATTCTCCATATGTGAAATTATTCCTATCAGATTGTTCGTTCAAGTTAAATGACTTTCACTGGCCTCTGGACGTGAGAGCAATAGGCGGTGTTATTTAAGTTAGGATAGTCATTTTAATTCGTGCCCAGGGAGGGGCCTTTTTACAAAAAAAAGTCCCCTCGCTAGGAGGGGTAGTGAAGGAGGGTACAAGATGAAAAAGTGTGAAAGAGTGTCCTTTATGTTAACCGCTAAGGTAGCGAGTAACTGTCTTGTATTTATAATACGCTGAACCTGTTACCGTTTTGTGACCCTTATATGGAGAATGTGTTAAGACTTATAATAGAACAGTTTTTCATTAATAAAAGAAACAGACGCCTCACAGAAATTGCAAGGTGTCTGTTTTCTAAGTTCCTTTTTATAATTTTTCAAATCGATAATTGCGATATACCTATATTTCTGCCATGATTTCCCCCATTCGGGTTACATCATAGCTCCCAATACCTAATATCTCATTTCTAAAAGCTTCCGATTTCAGGATGGACATTAAGGCCTGAAAATAAGGCTTATCGATGTCTTCTGTACGTACCACTAAATCATAGCGCTCTGTTTGTAAAGGAACAAAGTCGACATTATTAACTTGCTGGGCGGCCTTTTCAATCCCTAAGCCCACGTCCGCCTCACCTCTGGCGACTTTGCTGGCAACGGCAATATGACTCATTTCTTCATTACTATAGCCATTGACATATTGGTGAGCAATTTCCTGAATTTTCAAGTGTTCGTCCAATAAAACTCTGGCACCTGAACCACGTTCCCGATTGACAAAACTTAGGTCCGAACGAGCTAAATCTGTCCACGTAAGAATTTTCTTCGGATTGCCCTTGGCAACATAGAACCCTTCTGTCCGGTAAACCATGTTTATTAATAACACTCTGTGCCCCGGTAACATTCTTCGGACATACGGGGTGTTATAGTCATTGGTGTCGCTATCCCATAGGTGAGCGGTAACGACGTTGGCCATACCTCTGTATAGTGCCATCAGCCCATCAATGCTGCCGATATTTTGCCGGAGGAAGCGGACATGAGGAAACTTTTTTTCTAAATGTCGGGTTAAAATATCTAAAGTCATATCCTGTCCACAGATAATCAAGCCCTCGTCCAACGGAGAACGAGAACTAGGGTATGTAGGTGGTGTTGCTGAAGCAGCAAAAGGGGTTACATTTTTTGAATTACGCTTGTAAGCTTCGATATCTGCAGCTTCTACACGTACCTTGCGGCCAACGTGGTAGGCGGCTAGCTCATCACGCTTAATAAGTTCATAAACAGTATACTTGGAGATTTTGAGGATTTTAGCCACTTCTTCAGGAGTGTAAGAAACATCTTCGGACATATTCGTTCACCTGTCTCCTTGATATTTAAAAGTTCGTTTATGAACCCCTATTCCTAATTCTATCCTATTATAGCATATCTTAAAATTAAGTTATAGCTGTGGGGGATTTGTGGGTTTTGTTATTAACTATAGTCACACCTGCTAAGCAAAGGAAAACACAACTAACGTAAGAAGTCCTAATAGAACAAGGGCCAGAGTAGATTAAGGTTACTCTGGCTCTTGTGGTGTTTCGCGAACGGTATTTATAGGTTTGGGTATATATCTGCTCCATGTGAGATATATATGGATAAGATAGCTTATTATAACCTGTAGGAGGGAATCCTGTAAAGTAAAGAAGTTCAATCGAGATTGCCAATCTATTATAATCTATAGTATAATAGCTTTGCGTTAGGTTGGTCCATGTTAGGTTGGATCGTCCATTCGATTAGGATTGATTATATAGACCAAACATTGACTAACTCAATATACATAAACATAATTTGTTAGGAGGATTTCAAGTGAAAAAAGTTTCATGGTTACTAGTATTCAGTTTCGCGTTAATGTTGTCTTTGGTGGGCTGTGGTGCAGGAAATACTACCCAACCACCGGCAAACGTCACCCAGGCCAAACCTACTGAAATCTTGGTATCAGCTGCAGCTAGTTTGCAAAATTCATTGACTGAACTCAAAACAGACTATGCTAAGAAAAAACCTGATGTGAAGTTGACTTTTAGTTTTGGAGCTTCAGGTACACTCCAACAGCAAATCGAACAGGGTGCCCCAGTTGACCTTTTTATTTCGGCGGGAAAATCACAGATGGATGCCCTCGAACAAAAGAATTTACTGGTCAAAGATAGTAGAATCAACTTACTGGGAAATGATTTAGTTCTGATTACGGGGAAAGATAACAGCAAGGTTACGTCTCTCGACAATCTGAGCCAAGCGAGTGTTAGCCATATCAGCATTGGTACACCTAAGTCCGTGCCAGCTGGGCAATATGCTCAAGATGCCCTAACGAGTCTCAAACTTTGGGATACTTTACAACCTAAAATGGTGATGGCTAAGGATGTAACCTCAGTTCTGAATTTTGTTGAAACGGGGAACGCGGATGCTGGGTTTGTCTATCGATCTGATGCTCAAGGGTCAACTAAGGCTAAGGTCGTTGCGGTTGTTCCTGAGAGCAGCCATAAGCCCATTGTCTACCCTGCAGCGGTTATTGCGGCAACTAAAAACCAACAAGCTGCTGAGGATTTCCTCAAATACTTACAAAGCCCAGAGGCTCAACAAGTCTTTGTAAAGGACGGGTTTAAGACCTTAGCAAAATAAATAAGTGTCCGGGAGTGCCCTATGGAATTTGACTTCATTCCGATTATTCTATCTCTTAAAGTTGCCTTAGCCTCTGTTGTTATTGTGACTTGTTCTTCCATACCAATAGCTGGTCTTATGGCCAAGCATAAGTTCTTGGGCAAAGATGTTATCGAGTCTTTGATCACTTTGCCCTTGGTTCTCCCGCCCTCAGTTATTGGGTTTATGTTACTTGTACTTTTTGGGAAGTATGGTCCTTTAGGTAGTTTGCTTGAACAATGGTTTCACATTAGAGTCGTCTTTACCCTGGCGGGAGCAGTCATAGCGGCCGCTGTCGTTTCTTTTCCGTTGATGTATCAAGCCGTTAAGGCTGCCATTGAGAGTATTGATCAGAATCTTGAGCAGGCTGCGCGTACTTTGGGAGCGAGAGAGTATAGGGTGTTCTTGACTATAACCGTTCCCCTTGCTTGGAACGGAATTATAGCAGGCTTTGTCTTGGCCTTCGCTCGATCACTGGGGGAATTTGGTGCGACGTTGATGATCGCTGGCAATATCTCAGGCAAGACTCAAACAATGCCGCTGGCCATCTATTTTGATAATGATGCAGGCAACCTTAGGGACGCAAGTATCTTAGTCATCATCATGACGGTTTTCAGCTTCTTGGTAATCTATGGCGTGAACCGCTGGGGAAGAGGATCAAGACAGAGTTCAAGGAAGGGTGGAGTATAATGTTCAAAGCTCATTTCAAAAAGAAATTACCCACCTTCGAGCTTGAAGTCGATATCTCCTTAAGTCAGGGAATTCTTGCTCTTGTGGGTCCCTCAGGTGCAGGCAAGACGACGATTCTCCAGTGTCTAGCTGGTCTCCAAACCCCTTCTTGGGGAGAAATTAATATCCATGATAAGATCGTCTTCTCGTCTGAGCGCAGAGAAAACGTTCCTATCAGAAAGCGCCATGTAGGGTATCTTTTTCAGGACTACGCTCTCTTCCCGCACATGACAGTTGAAAAAAATGTTGTTTATGGGAAACCCAAAAAAGGGAGTACTCCCAACAAGGCGCTTACCGCTACCGACGTCTTACAGATGTTAAAGATCGAACATCTGCGCAATCGTTATCCTAAGCAGATTTCGGGAGGAGAAAAACAAAGAGTTGCTCTTGCTCGTGCCTTAATGACCGAACCCGAACTTTTGTTGCTTGATGAACCTTTATCCGCACTTGACCAAGACACACGGAGTTCACTTCAACAAGAGTTGCTTAAGCTCCAAGCCCAATGGCAGATACCTTTCATTCTAGTTACGCATGATGTTCAGGAAGCAGAAATGCTTGGAGATCAGATCATTAAGCTTGATCATGGTAAACAAGAGGTCATTAGGAAGCTCACTAAAGCCCAGTGAACTCGTTTTTCTCAATCGCACTTCGAAATCTAGGAAAATTAAATGACTAATCTCCGAGCCAGAATGACCTAAAGATAAATCTATGGTTGCTGGACAGGGCCTAGGCCCTCAGGGTGTTCCCGGAAACAGGTATGCCTTCATGTTTTGAAAAGGAGTAGCAAATATTAGACTGGGTCACCAGTTTATTTATGGCTCCCTTTTTGGGGAGCCATATTTCATTTTCACTGTTCATGACGAAGAAAAGGGGGTCATGGTGTTTATAGTGATTTAAGGGGACTCGATTATTCCCCGTTGCTAATATCCTTAAGAGCAGCAATCATCGCAACTATTGTGACCTTCTTCTTCGGAATCGCGGCCGCGTGCTTTGTTTCGGGGTATCGGGGGAAATTTAAGGGATTGATTGACGGAGTATTTACTTTGCCTCTGGTTTTACCACCAACTGTAGTAGGTTACATGCTTCTTATCCTGTTTGGCAAGAACGGACCCCTCGGGAAAATCTTGATGGCAATTGGAACGACCATAATTTTCTCTTGGCCGGCAACTGTAATTGCAGCTTCAGTGGTCGCATTTCCTTTAATGTATCGAACAGTTAGAAGTGCTTTTGAACAAATTGATCAAAATATTCTTAATGCTGCTCGTACGTTGGGTGTCTCAGAGTGGAAAATCTTTTGGAAGATAACGATTCCACTTTCTTGGCCGGGGGTAGCTGCAGGTACTGTTTTAGCCTTTGCCAGGGCCTTGGGTGATTTTGGTGCCACGCTGATGATTGGCGGTAATATACCGGGTAAAACCTTGACCATTCCTGCCGCGATCTTCTTTGCGGCCGAGGGCGGAGAAATGAGAAAGGCTTTGATATGGGTGATACTTATCTTTATTATTTCACTGATCGTTATGACCTTAATGAATTACTGGACTGATTACCAACGCAAGCTGATTGCTCATAACGGTAGAAAATAGGATGGAATTATTGGTTGATATCCAAAAAAAACTGCCGGGTTTTAAGCTCGATGTAAGTTTTAAGACTGGTTTAGAGATTCTTGGACTTTTGGGGGCCTCCGGTTCAGGTAAAAGCATGACCTTGCGCTGCATCGCGGGAATAGATACACCCGATAGTGGTAAAATTGTGCTCAACGGCAGAACGTTGTTTGACTCCAAGAGAGGGATCAATCTTCCTTGTCGTAAGAGAAAGCTGGGCTTTGTATTTCAAAATTATGCTCTTTTTCCCAATATGACGGTTGAGGATAACATTGGCTTTGGAATAGAGAATCGAAAACGTGAGGATAGACTGGCCATAATCAAGGAAATGGTGACGATGATTAAGTTGGAAGGCTTGGAAAAGAGATATCCCAGCCAGCTTTCAGGAGGACAACAGCAGAGAGTTGCTTTAGCCCGGGCTTTAGCCATTGGACCAGAAGCTTTGCTTTTAGATGAACCATTTTCCGCGCTGGATGATTATTTGAGAAGTCACATGATCAAGCAATTGACAGAGACGTTGTCAAACTATCAAGGCGTTACCTTGTTCGTAACCCATAACATGGAAGAAGTCTATAGCATTTGTAATCAATTAGTCGTCCTGTCACGAGGAGAAATTGAAGCAAAAGGAGGGACAAAGGACGTATTCAGGGCTCCGCCTTCACTAGTAGCCGCACAATTAACAGGGTGCAGGAACTTTTCTCTAGCAAAATACATATCACCGTTTGAGTTTGAAGCTCTGGATTGGGGAATAAACATAAAAACTAAGGGTGAAATTCCTAGACATATCAAATGTGTCGGCCTTCATGCTCATATGATTAACTTGGCCTTCGACGAAAAAAATGACAACGTGGTCAAATGCTGGTTTAAGACTGTAAGTGAGACTCCCTCTCGGATGACAGTCAATCTAGTCTTGGAAAAGAATTTTGGGGGACAGGGTAACCAGCAAATTCAATGGGAGATCTCCAAACAAATGTGGTTGGATTTGAAGGAGAGGCCACAGCCGTGGAACCTTCGAATAAATCCTGAGGACTTAATTATAATCTAATCGTTGTCAAATTTATAATTCACTATTTTAAGTTCAGAAGTAAAAATGTGTTGAGGAAGAGGGGAAACAGATGAAACTATTTTATAAAATTAGAGAGAGTCATAAAACTCAAACCTTAGGACTAATTGCTTGCTCCATCTTATTCCTGGTGCTCTTTGTTTCAGGATGTTCAAGTGCTGCCAAGGAAACCTCAGCCCCGGTAGCCAGTAGCGTTGATCAGACTAAACCCGTGGAACTTTTGATAGCGACTGCTCCCAGTTTAAAAGGCTCGCTCGAAGAAATTAAAGGGCTGTATGCGGCAAAAAATCCTCAAGTGAAATTAGTTTATAATTATGGGCCGTCAGGTACGCTCCAAACTCAAATTGAACAGGGAGCTGCCACTGATATTTTCATTTCTCAAGGTAAGCCACAAATGGATGCCCTAGAGCAAAAAGGGCTGATTAAGAAGGAATCCAGGGTAAATCTGTTAGGGGATGAACTTGTCGTAATCGTTGATAAAAATAATACCATGATCAACAGCTTCGAGGATTTAACCAAACCGGAGGTTAAGAAAATCGGTATTGGTGAGGCTGAATCGGTTCCGGCAGCCAAGACGACTAAAGAAACATTAGATACACTTAAATTATGGGACACCTTACAGCCTAAGTTGGTCATGGGTAAGGATCTAATGCAAGTCATGGCTTACGTTGAGACAGGCAATGCTGAAGCGGGTTTTGTCTGGGATACGGTTGCGATTACCTCGAATAAAGTTAAAATTGTGGCAAAAGCACCGGCAAATTCACATAAACCGGTTGTCTTACCAGCTGCGGTTGTAGCCGCCTCCAAAAACAGCGATGCCGCTGCGAAGTTCCTAGAGTATTTGAAAAGTGATGAGGCTATGAAAATTTTCGAAAAGAATGGTTTTGTTAAAGGCGAATAAGTTATTATCCAAACTGAATAGCTCTGCTTCGGTGGGGGCTCCCTCCATCGAAGCAAAGCATTGAATGCTCACTAGGGAGAAGTGAGTTGCCTCGAGAGTAGAAAAAATCAAGGGAATGAAGGTGAGAATATGCTTTATATCAGTGATGATACAATTGACCGCTGGATTAAAGAAGATATTCCGTACATTGATTTAACCACGCTGACGCTTGGTATCGGTGGAATGAAGGGGAAGATTCTTTTTAAGGCGCGAGAATTTACAGTGCTATCCGGGGTAGAGGAAGTATTAAGGATCTTTGCTAAGCTCGGAGTTACGCCGATTCGATCGTTGCCGTCGGGTTCCGTTGTTAATAAAGGAGATATATTTATTGAAGCTGAGGGATTAGCCTCAAGCCTTCATATGGCTTGGAAAGTATCGATGAATATCCTGGAATACTCCTCCGGTATTGCTACCAGAACAAAAAAAATGGTGGATAAGGCTAAATCAGTTAACCCCCATGCTGCCGTTTTGGCTACTCGAAAATCATTTCCGGGAACTAAAGAACTTTCTATAGGGGCCATAATTGCCGGAGGTGCTTTTCCTCACCGACTGGGTTTATCTGAAACAATCTTAACGTTTAAACAACATGTCGCTTTTCTGGGCGATAACAACAATCTTGCCCAAGTAATAAAAAAAATCAAAGCTAATGCCTGTGAGAAGAAGATTATTGTCGAGGTAGAAACCCTGGAAGATGCGTTGCTTTTATCCGAATCAGGAGTTGACGGATTGCAATTTGATAAGATTCCAGCCAATGATTTGAAAATCATTGTTGATAAAATCAGGCATCTTTACCCCAGCATTACGCTACTTGGAGCAGGTGGCATAAATGAAGGAAATATTGCAGATTATGCATCATCAGGCATCGATGCAATTGTAACCACTTCGATGTATTTCGGAAAACCTTCCGACATTGGAGTGACAATGGAAAAACTTTAAACTTATGAATCGCTGAAGCATAACAATAACTGTTTTATAGTCGAAAAATTTCACAGATCCTATCTCCGAGCCGTACTAGCCTAAAGAGAAATCTATGGTTACCGGCCAGGGCTTTAAGCCCTCAGGGTGTAGCCGGAAACGGATAGGCCTTCACTATTGAAAAGGAGGTGGCTAGGCCTGCTGGGCTCTTGTTTAGCATGCTCCACTTTCCTATGGGTGGAGCTATTTTTTGTTCCAATTAATAAACTGAATATTCGAATAGGATCAAATCTAAGGGGCGATCAATAGCTAGACACTAGATTTAGTCAGGAGGTTTCTTGATAGTGAGAAATAACTACGCAAACAGAGATGTCGTGGCTGAATCGAAGGTGGAAGGAAATCTGCGTAAGGTATATATCGTTGTAATCTTGTTACCTATCTTAGCGTTTGTCCTTTCATTTCCCTTAGGACGGCATCCTATATCGATACCTGATCTGTTATCAGCTTTGGCGGGAAGAATTTTTCCGTTTGTTCATGGGCCCGAGGGTGTGATTAATACGGTTATCTTTCAAGTGAGACTACCTAGAATCCTGGCAGCTATGTTGCTTGGTGCTGCAGATAAAATAATTGGTCAGCCATCACAAAAGAACTTTCCCCAGTTAATGGAAATGGACCCGCAGTTCAGGAACCTGCCGGATGTTGGTTCGTTTGACAATATCAATGTCGAAGAAATTATAAAGTTAAAGCCGGATCTTGTTGTGGCCAGCGTTACTTCGCCAACGGGCAACAAAAAATTGGAGGAAGCCGGAATACCAGTTGTCTCAGTCCTAACCGGACGAGCCACGATTGATGGTTTGACTAAAGAATTTAAGATGATGGCAGCTAAAGACAAAGAATGAGGAGGAATCAGGAATGTCAGGAATCTTTTCTAAGAGGAATGTCTCTAAAGGAATGGCAGCTCTACTTTGCCTTTGGATGATGACCTTACTGCTGACCGGTTGTGGCAGCCAGGCTAGCAGCACTACTCCGGAAACTTCAGCTGCGGCAGGGAATTCGTCCCAGGCAACGACTCGGGTAATCACGGACATGGCGGGAAGACAGGTCAAAATTCCAACGAAAATCAACACCGTTTATTGCGCTGTGCCCACCGCCGAACCCATGGTGTATTCTCTGGCCCCTGAAAAATTGGCAGCGTGGGTCAATGCCCCTTCCGACGATGTGAAAAAGTACTTAAGCGATCGCGCTAAAAATCTCCCTGTACTCGGCGGTTGGATGGGTGAAAAAAGCACCGCCAACCTGGAGGAGATAGCTAAATTAGCTCCGGATTTGATCGTTTTCATGACGACAACCGGGGTCAACAATCCGAAGCAAATTGCCGACAGCATTACAGAGCAAACCAAGCGGCCTGTAATTATTATGGATTCCAGCCTTGCCTCAACCGCTAAGGTATATAGGATCATGGGCGGTATTTTAGGAGTTCCGGATCGGGCGGAGACGCTCGCTTCTTACTGCGAGAAGAAAATGAAGGAGGTCAGCGATACCGTTGCTAAAATTCCGCAGGACAAACGAGTGAGTGTCTACTACGCTGAAGGAACCAGTGGGCTTGCTACTGATCCGTCCGGGTCCGACCATACGGAAGTTCTGGATTTTGTCAAAGGTAAAAACGTCGCCGATGTACAAGCCAAGGGTGGTCAGGGCATGACGAACGTTTCCATGGAGCAGGTGCTCTCTTGGAACCCCGATGTTGTTTTGGTCAGTTCCAACTCAGGCGGCGCCAAAGCCTATGACAGCATTTTGAAGGATACCTCTTGGGGCAAAGTGAACGCCGTTAAAAACAAAAAAGTCTATTTGACTCCCGCGCTTCCTTTCGGCTGGTATGATCGGCCTCCCAATGTCGTGAGGGTTATCGGGATCGAGTGGCTGGGAAACGAGCTGTATCCCGATTATGTAAAGGTGGACTTGAAACAGGAAACGAAAGATTTCTTCTCGCTCTTCTTTGGTCAGAAACTAACGGACGAGCAAGTCACTGAGCTGCTCAAACACGCAGTCTAACGAGATGAGACAGGGGACGGTTCTTTTTCCCCCCAGTCTACACTTGTTTAAGCGATCGTCTTTGCCAAGACTTGGCGCTAGCCATTTTGTTTGGTCAAGAAATAGTGTGCCTGCCTCTATCACTTTGACTGGCAGGCATTCGTTATGAGGGTAATTAATTATCACAGTCAGATTGTATAAGTTTTTAAGGCATAGGAAAGAAAATAACAAGTCATGATGCCTTGGATATTTTGCGTCAGACAAGGAGGTATGTGCCCCTCATAGCGGGGCTATTAGGGGCACATACCGACGCAATATGACACAAAATAGACTGGCAGACTAGTTATTTTCTTGAATGTGCCTAAGGTTATACCACGGAAATCCAGGGAATTATGGCAGTTTAAAATGGTTAAGGAGGCGTGTCTGATGACTCCGAATGCTGTAAACGATAAGGGGATTAAGAATAATGATGTAGCAGCAGATGTTAGTCCAAAGGCCAAAGTCAGAAAGAGCGGGCTGGTGCTTGTGATTTTATTCATCGCACTAATTGTCATATTTCTCTGGTCTTTTACTGTCGGTCGCTTTGCGGTTCCTTTGCCAGAGTTACTAACGGTTTTTTTTAGAAAGATATTTGGACTTCCGGCCACTTGGTCGGATACGACTGAAACTGTCTTGTTCAATATTCGCATACCGAGAATTATCGTCGCACTGATTATTGGTGCCGCGCTTTCGGCATCAGGTGCTGCCTATCAGGGCCTATTCCGTAATCCGATGGTCTCGCCGGATATTCTTGGAGCTTCTGCGGGTGCTGGCTTTGGGGCCGCCATAGCCATTCTGATGTCGAGTGGTGCGCTAACCATTCAACTGGCAGCCTTTGCCTGCGGAATCATTGCCGTTATGCTGACCTATTTGGTCAGCCGTTTGATTGGAAAGGCCAACAATTCCGTCCTGATTCTGGTTTTAACCGGCATGGTAGTGAGCAGTCTGTTTTCTGCGTTTATTTCGCTTGCCAAATATACAGCCGACCCAAACAACAAACTGCCGGAAATTGCTTATTGGCTGATGGGAGGGCTTACATCAATAACGGCCAAAAACGTTAACTTGATGCTGGTGCCGTTTGTAATTGGCATCATCCCCATTCTGCTGCTTAGGTATAAGCTCAATGCCCTAGCATTCGGAGAGGAGGAGGCGCAGGCTCTTGGCGTAGACACTAAGAAAATCGGCTTTATTTACATAATCTGCGCAACGTTGCTTACGGCCTCCTCAGTGGCGGCAGGAGGGATGATCGGGTGGGTAGGTCTGGTCATCCCCCACTTGGCGAGGATGCTCGTCGGTCCGAATTTAAAGTATATGCTGCCGGCTTCGGTGTTGCTGGGCGGGGCCTACCTGCTACTGATTGACGATATTTCACGCACCTTTTTCACAGTCGAGATCCCATTGAGTATTTTAACAGCCATAGTCGGAGCCCCGTTTTTTATCTACCTGTTAGTCAAGGGGAGGAATTCGTGGACATGATCTTGGAAATAAAAAAAGCCTCGTTCGGTTATGCAAAAAGAACTGTTCTTCGGGATATCTCCTTTAAGGTCGCTTCCGGGGAATTCTTTTGCCTGTTGGGCCCTAACGGAGTAGGAAAAACGACTCTTTTCAAATCTATATTAGGCTTTATAGCTGTCAAAGGCGGCGAAATAACGCTTGACGGACAAAACATCAGAAAATGGTCCAAGCCGCGACTGGCCAAGGCGATCGGCTACGTTCCTCAGGCGCATACGCCACCTTTTCCCTATACGGTCCTAGACGTAATTTTAATGGGCCGCATGGCGCATCTTGGCTTATTTTCCTCTCCTTCCCGGGAGGATGTGAAGATTGCCGAAGAATCCCTGGAAACGCTGAGCATCTCCTTTTTAAAAAATATGATCTATACCGAGATAAGTGGCGGCGAACGACAAATGGTGCTGATTGCCCGCGCGATTACGCAAAAGCCTCAGTTGCTCATTCTGGACGAACCGACCTCGAACCTCGATTATGGCAATCAGGTCAGGGTTCTACTGCAAATCAAAAAGTTGTCGAATGAAGGAATCGGGGTTGTGATGACCTCCCATTTTCCTAATCATGCGTTTCTTTGCTCCTCTAAGGTGGCTTTGCTCAACAAAAACGGCTTTGAGGTCGGAACGACGGATGAGCTGATAACCGAAACCAACATGAGAGACACCTATGGCATCAATGTCAAGATAGCAAAAATTCTCGACGACCAGGGAGCCGATATAAGAAGTTGTGTTCCTCTGGCAAATTAAGGGATTGCAAATAAAATCTGACGTGTCGCTGCCTGTAAAGCGACAACACGGCAAGTCCAACGTGCCTAGGAGGCAGTGAAATTTCAGAGCCGTGGCAGAAGGAGGGTATTATGAGAAGCAGAGAAGACTCTGATAAAATTGCCAATGAAATACCCTGATAACAGTCGTGCTCAAGAGAGAGGCTGGTTTTTTATGAAAAGAATTATATTGCCATTGTATTAGAACCTATCATATAATTGACTTGAGTTTAGTTAGTTGTAGTTGGATCTGTAGTTCCTAAATAGATATCTCGATCAAGGATATCTTCCTATGACAATGAATATTAGCTAACGTTACTGACATAGCTATACATAACAGCTCTCTAAAAGCAGATCATCCCTCTTGTGAAGTTTAGAAAAATTGAATAATCAATCTCCGAGCCAGAATGACCTAAAGAGCAAATCCATGGTCGCTGGACAGGACCAATGGTCCTCAGGGTGTACCCGGAAACGGATATGCCTTCACTATTGAAAAGGAGGTGGCTAAGTCGGCTGGGCTTTTGTTTGGCATGGCTCCACTTTCTACGGGTGGAGCTATTTTTTATGCCAAATTTAAGAAAATGAATCTTCATACAATCGCCAAATATTTATTTCTAGAATTTTAAGGAGGAACTTATTATGCTTTTAAAAAGAGACCGGTGAAAAAACAGTAGCTTTACTAACAATTATCCTGGGATAAAACAATATAAGGAGATTGAAAATGAAAAACAAGAGAATTATTACACTTAGTTTAGTTTCCGTTATGGCATCACTGCTCATCTTTGGCTGCTCTTCAACAAATACATCCTCATCGCCTGCAACAAGTGCCGTGCCGAGCAGCTCAGCTTCTGCGACTCCGGCCGCCTCATCACCCTCTTCAAATGTTACGACGGTAACCGATTTCGCCGGCACAACTTTTTCAGCGGCTAAACCGGCGAAGACCGTGATGGGTCTTCATCCGATATTCACAATGCTGGCTCTTCGGCTTGCTCCGGATAAGGTCGTCAGTGTCGACAAAGTTTTCACAATATCATACTTGGTTAAAGGCAGCCCAACCGATGTGCTCACTAACCTCGGCCTTGATCATATCAAATCGTTGCCGGTGACCAATACTTCTATTATGCAGCCCGTTGACCCGGAGCAGGTGCTCAACCTTAATCCCGACGTTGTCGTCACGCTTAACAAGGACATAAACGCCGCGAAGCTGAAGGATGAGACAAAAAAACCGCTTGTCATCGTGTCCAAGAATACATTGCAGGATTATTCCAAGTCTATGCGCATTATGGGTGTTGTGCTGGGCAATACAACAGAAGCTAACCAGATGGCTGATTATTGGGATAAAATAATCTCTTCCATCTCCGCAAAAACCGATGCGATTGCTACTGCGAATCGTCTGAATGTTTACCACTGTGCAAGCGGAAGCATCTACGCCACAGTCGGTAAAGACACGATCATGGCTTCAGTTGTCAGAATTGCCGGCGGTAATAACCTTGGCGATCAAATCTCGAATCCCTCCAACCACGACAATGAAAGCATTACGGTTTCCATGGATCAGATCTTGAAGTGGAACCCGGATGTCGTTGTAGCCAATAATTCTGCGCAATACAAAGAAATCATGAGCTCTCCAGAGTGGAAGGCGGTTAACGCAGTTAAAAACGGTCGGGTTTATTGCCAACTCAAATACGGACGGATCGACGGGCTTACGACACTTCCGGGTCTTATTTGGTATAACGCTATTTTGACGGCGCCCGGCGACTCGTCGGCAATTGATGCCTATTATAAAGAAGCTCAGAACTTCTACCAGCTTTTCTTTAAGTACAACATACCCACTGATGAACTTACCATAAAACAATAAAAGTTCACAAATAGGAGGCGTTTAGTCATGACCAATGAATTGATAGCCATTCTGGAAAAAAGCAAAACCGAACCGATAAACCGCGAGGAAGCACTTTATATACTTCAGAACACAGAAGACGAGCACTCCGCCGCAAAACTGTTTGAAGCGGCTGTATACGTCCGCGAACATGAATTGGGAAACGTGTTTAAACTTGTCGGTGGGATTGCCAGCGTCCTGCCGTGTAATCTGAAACCGAACTGCATCTACTGCCCATATTGGCGCGACAGCGAAAAGAAACAGCTGTCAACCGAAGAGATTGTCAGGGCTGTGGGCTATATCAGGTCGCACGGCATTAAGGATTTTCATCTCAGCGGTGGAACAACGCTGGGTAGTGAAGGGCTGGACGTGCTGTCTATCGTCGAAGCAATCCGCAAGGCAGGCTTTGACGACGTGGAGATTGATGTCAACTGCGGCGCTGCTATGTCTCTCGAGACCTTAAAAAAGCTGAAACTACTCGGTGTCAAAAAAGTAGGCGCAGTATTTGAAACGCTCAATCCTGAGGTTTTTAGAAAAATGAAACCCGGTGACTCACTTGAAGCCAAGAAAAAGTTTGCCTGGCTAATCGGTGAGGCCGGCCTGGGCTTGGGCACAGGCATTTTGGCGGGTCTTAGCCCCGAAGAAACAAAATACCAGGACTATGTGGACTTTTTGTTTGAGGTCAAGGGTTATCCGCACTTAATAAGCCTCTATGTCAGCAAGTTCTATCCCTTTGACACAACCATACTGAGAGATCAACCAGCATGTTCGGACGATGAGGCGAGCCGGGTTATTGCCTTGACGCGCTTAGTGCTCAGGACAATCAATATCACCGGCGCACAGGGATGGACGAAATCGAAACTGGTTTCTCCGTTTGAGGCAGGTGCGGGTAACACGGTAGGGGCTATCCATATTACCCGCACGCCGGACTATTTTGATGTTACTAAGCGGGGAGCGGATTTTACCTATTTGGATAATCTGGAATATCGGAATTCGATTGATAAAATTAAACAGTTTTATGAAACTAAAGGCATTCAGCTGACCACATAATTTACGGACCACAGTAGTTGGTAACGCAATGTCTCTGGAGGATATTAGGTATGGGTACACATGAAATGCAGCGAGGCCAGCTTTGTACAGAAGATAGGAAGAAGTTTATAGCTAGCAGGACAGGCGTTTT
This sequence comes from Desulfosporosinus sp., assembly GCA_031292075.1. GTDB lineage: Bacteria > Bacillota > Desulfitobacteriia > Desulfitobacteriales > Desulfitobacteriaceae > Desulfosporosinus. The sequence continues at coordinate 6,895 of JARLHW010000010.1, read as the reverse complement.
ATATGCCGTTTTAGTCGTTCTGTTCGTCGTCATCTTCTTGTACTCGGTGACGTTGGGACGCTTCTCCCTTTCCTTCCCTGAGCTTTTTAATATGTTTTGGCGAAAAATATTTCATCTGCCCCAAACATGGAGTGATGCGGCAGAAATTGCCTTATTCAATATCCGCATACCGAGAATCGTTGCCGCGATATTGGTTGGCGGCGGGCTTTCAGCCGCAGGGGCCGTATTTCAGGGCTTGTTCAAAAACCCCATGGTGTCACCGGATCTTCTCGGTGCGTCAACAGGTGCGGGCTTTGGCGCCTGCGTGGCAATTTCTTTATCCTTTAGTACCTTTGGCATTCAGATTTCGGCTTTTATATGTGGAATTAGCGCGGTCCTGTTGGCTTACGGCATAGCGAAGGTTGTCAGCCGTGGCAGCAATATGATGTTCACATTAATCTTAACTGGCATGGTTATCTCGACAATGTTTTCCTCATTTATTTCCATGTTGAAATTCGTCGCGGATCCCAACAACAAGCTACCCGCAATTACATTTTGGCTCATGGGCGGTTTAACAAGCGTCAACCTTGAACAAGTCATCGCTTTAATTATTCCTCTAGGGGTTGCGATTGTACCTATTTTACTTTTGCGCTATCAGCTGAATATCATAGCATTTGGTGATCAGGAAGCAAAAACGTTGGGTGTCAACGTCAGATTTGTCCGGATGCTGATGATCGTCTGCTCAACGCTTTTGACCGCCGGAACCGTGGCAATCGCAGGCATGGTCGGCTGGGTCGGTTTAATTATCCCTCATATTGCCAGGCTTCTTGTCGGTCCAAATTATAAACATCTTCTTCCTTTGTCTATTCTGATCGGAGGTATATTCATGATGATTGTTGATGATTTGGCACGCGGGTTATTTACGATTGAAATACCTCTCGGGATTCTTACATCGATCATCGGCGGCCCGTTTTTCATCTATTTACTTTTCAAAGGCAGAAGGTCATGGGAATGAGGCTTGAAATTACTAATCTTACCTGCGGGTATCAGAACAAAATCATCAACGACAATATCTCTTTCGCACTTGAATCGGGAGATATCATCTGCCTGCTCGGGCCGAACGGCGTTGGAAAAACGACGCTTTTTAAGGGCTTACTAGGCCTTGTTGACGTCGTATCAGGTAGTGTTCGCGTGGACGGTGAAAACATCAGGAATTGGAACAACAAGCGTTTGGCAAAAACAATTGCCTATGTCCCTCAGGCGCACACACCGCCTTTCGCTTTTTCGGTTCTGGATGTTGTCATTATGGGCCGGAATGCGCACATGGGTTCTTTTTCAAAACCAACCGGCGAGGATATAAACATAGCAGACGAAACCTTGGAGAAACTGGGCATCACGTATTTGAGGAACAGCATTTATACTGAAATCAGTGGCGGGGAAAGGCAAATGGTATTAATTGCCCGCGCCCTTGCTCAACAGCCGGCTTTTCTGATTATGGACGAGCCAACAGCCAATCTTGATTATGGGAATCAAGTGCGGGTACTAAGCCAAATCAAGGAATTGGCAGCTTCCGGGCTGGGGATTATCATGACTTCGCACAGTCCCGACCATGCGTTCCTATGCAGTACGAAGGTAGCCTTGTTCCTGAAAGACAGGTCCCTACTTATTGGCTCTCCGATGGAGATTGTCACGGAAAAGAACCTTCAGCAGGCTTACGGAATTGAGATCAAGATCATTAGCGGAAGCCTCTCTGACGGTCGGGAATTACAGCTATGTACACCTATAATTTGAGAAGGTACTATAAATCATTCTTTTAGAAGCCGGCTCAGGCTATAACTTTTTTGGTAAATCTGCCGAGCGAACAGTTATAAAAAACAGCTGAAGGAGTGGGTACCTATGCAAAGGGATATTGAGTATTTCGATCAGATCTGGCAAAAAGATAAGGATTACAAAGAGGGTTATAAAGGTGTGAATCCAGCCTCATGGGACAAAAGGGCTGAAGAATTCAATAGACATGTCTCCGATGAACGCATGGACAAGATCGTCGAGTTGCTACTGGAAAAAAGATGTTGCAAGAAAATAGTATCGTTTTGGATATCGGATGTGGACCGGGTAAATTCGTTCGGGAGTTTGCGAAAAGGGCGCAAAACGTAGTCGGAGTGGATATCTCGTCTAAAATGCTGCATTATGCGCAAGAAAATGTGGTCGCTCAAGGTCTTGGCAATGCGGAGTTCAGGGAATTGGATTGGGGAAAAGCAGATTTATCGGCTCTAAATTGGAAGAAAAAGTTCAGTCTAGTGACAGGGATTATGTCCCCCGCATTTTTAAACAGGCAAGGTCTGGAGAAGATGCTGGAGGCCAGCAATGATTACGGCTTAATCTGTCATTTTGTAGAAAGACAAGATTCAATTAGTGATGAGTTGAAAAAACATGTTCTCGGGCGAGAAAAGATCGAAAAATAACATTGCTAATGTATAATGAATCGTATAATAATAATGATGTAGTTTAGTTTTGTTGGATATAATTAGTTAGTATCTGTAAACCATTTAATGTCTGCCAATGGAAATAGATATGAGCTAACGTCACTGACATAGCGATACATTTAATGCACCAGAAAGCGGATCATCCGCATTTTAAAATCCAGGAAAATTGAATAATTAATCTCCGAGCCGTACTAACCTAAAGAGAAATCTATGGTTACCGGCCAGGGCTTTAAGCCCTCAGGGTGTACCCGGAAACGGATATGCCTTCACTATTGAAAAGGAGGTGGCTAGGCCTGCTAGGCTTTTGTTTGGCATGCTCCACTTTCTATGAGTGGAGCTATTCTTTATGTCTTTAATAAACTGAATATTCGAGCAGACTTTCAACCTATAAATCATTGAGAGAAGTGGTAAGGAATGACAGAGAAGCTAAAGGACTTATTTCGTCTCGACTCAAGCGTCCTATTTAAAAATGCACAGGAAATTGCTAAAACGAAAAAAAGCATCTATTGTTCCCCGAATATCGTAAACGGTTCTTGCAAGACTGTTCCCAACTGTCGACACTGTAAATGGGAGCATATGAAAATAGAAAATCCAGATTTTTATAAAGAAAGAACGCTTAAGGAGATTAAAGCACGAACTCAAGTACTTGTCGAGGCGGGAGTACAGAGAGTTTTCTTAGCATCCGGTTGGATGGGATACGAAGTGCCGGAGTTTTACTATGATTGTATTCAGTCAATTAAAGAAGATTCCAATTTAGACATTTATGGACTCTTTGGCGCTATTAATCGCAAGAGTTTAGTAAACCTCCAACGTGCAGGTATGGATGGCTACTTATGTGGCTTAGAATCACCGAATGAAGCAATATATCAACGTTTCAGACCAGCGGGCGATACTTTGACAGATCGTATCACGGCCTTGAAGACTGCGAGAGATATAAACTTAAAAATCTGGAGCGGCTTTTTAGTGGGATTAGGAGAAACAGACGATGACGTTATCATAGGACTGGAGATTCTCAGAGAGCTTGATCCAGAATCGCTGTCGATTTTACCGTTTACGCCCTTTCCCAATACCGAGATGTGGGAGGAAAATCCGGCAAATCCACTAAAATGGGCTAGAGCTATGGCTAGTGCACGGATATATTTGCAGAAACCTGATTTATTTTCCGACCAAACTTCAGGATTTTATCAAGGATATGGTATCTTAGGCGGGGCAAATGGATTCTATGCTTTTCCGGATAAGAAGTCTCTATCCCAATCGGTTCAAGGAGTCAGAGCTTAACAGACATCTAAGTGCATAATATTAACTTGGAGTTTCCTATTGTGCAAGTTGTGGCATTAAACAAAGCAGGAGTAGGCCGTGCAGGATAGTGATCAAGTGATAAGAGAGGAGATAGTAAATGAAATGTTCGATCTGTGAAAGAGGCTGCGCCATTCTGGCAGGAAATACAGGCGCTTGTGGACTATATCAAAACCAAGGAGAAGAAATTGTTGAGCTTTTCCCTAATAAATATTTGACTGTTTGTCCTATTTCGATCGAAACAATGCCTATTTTGCACTTTTTCCCAAGAGGGAAATTCCTCCAAATCAGTACTGCGGGTTGTAATTTTAATTGTAATGGTTGCATTTCGACGTTGATTGTTAAGGAGATGGAACCATCAAGTAAAGCTCTGCGAGAATTGCTGCCTCAACAGGTGGTCGATGAGGCAGTGAAAAATGAATGTCTGGGTATTGCATTTTTACTGAACGATCCTTTGGCATCGTTTCCAACCTTTATTAAAGTGGCTGAACTTGCCAAAAAGCAAGGCCTATTAGTAGGCTGTTCCTCCAATGCGTACTTTACCGAATCTTCGCTGGCTAAAATCAGTGGTTATTTAGATTTTATCAACGTAGGCGTTAAAGGATTGTCCGATCGGGCTTATCAAAACTGTGGAGGCAGTACGGTTGAACCGGTTCTGAGAAATATTAAAACGCTCTATGAAAAGGGTGTCCATGTGGAAGTTTCCTGCATGCTGAAAACGGATAATATGGAAGAAGTGGTGGACCTGGCCGAGATAATAGCACAAATATCGCAGGATATTCCTTTACAGCTCATGCGTTTCATCCCTTTGGAAGGTGCTGATCCTTCCCTGGAGCCCTCTATACGCGATGCAGAAGATCTATATTTAAGATTAAGAGAATCTCTTAACTATATCTATCTGTTTAATTCGCCTGGAACTAACTATCTGAATACATTCTGCCCTCACTGTGGGGAAGTGATCTATAAAAGAGATTTTTACGGTCCTATGGGAGCAAAATTGACGTTTCCGGAGATCGGTTCAGGGCAAAAAAATATTTGCCCAAAGTGTGGTCGGACAATCGACATGAAAGCTGCTCCAGCGGAAATAAAGTACCAGGAAGGAGCTTTTGAGGGAGGCTATCCCTTTACAAGGGCTCTGGAAATGATGGAAGCAATTTTAATAGCGATCGGTGTCACAGATAAAAAGAAGGTGGTCCAGGTTTGGGAAGAGGTTCTTTGTCATGAGGGGCTAAATAAATTACACCATGACATTCAGAACTTCGAGTCTTACCTTGGGACAATCAGGCATTTTGGAGAATTAACTAAGACGGAAAATAAGGCTGAAGAGCTGGTTGCTTTTATGCAAGAAAAAATTTCGATGGTTAAGGACGGGCGGTCAGCTATCAAGCATAAGCCTCGTGTCTATTATGTCATGGGAAAGCCACTTTTCTGCCTCAAAGGCGAACGTCTCGAAAATCAGTTAGTTGAAGCAGCCGGGGGGATAAGTGTCAATAAAGAAATAGAGTGTACCGGAAGGCCCGGCATGATAATTTCCGTGGAACAATTAAATGCCCTTAATCCAGATGTCATATTTATTTCAGCTTTCTTATCGTCTTCCGTTGAGGATTTCTATGAGGAGTGTTGTAAGGCAGGTATAAAGGCTGACGCTGTAAAAAACAGGAGAATTTATACCCATCTGGCCTCGGGTTGGGATTTCGGCAGCCCTAGGTGGATCTTGGGACTGCTGCATATAGCTAATATTCTTCAGCCCGAGATCTATCATTTTGATGTGATCGCAGAGGCAGAAAAATTGTACAAGGAATTTTATGAGCTTGATTTTTCTCCATCCGATCTTAACCGTTCTTTTAGTAAGCCAAGCAGTAAGTGGCAGTGGAACTCTAACTAGGAGGGTCTATTTTATGGAGAATAGAATCGTAACAATGGAGCTTCCCGAGGGAAACTTTGTGACAACTGTTACAGCTTTCGATAAGAGTGATGTCACAGCAATAAATGCAATTTATGACAGTTGGCGGGATTTATGCGCTTATCTCGGGGTGCTAGACGCTAGAGCAGTAAACCCTCCCGAAGAGCTACATCTGCCTGAGGAATTGTCCGAGATAAGTTTTGGTATTGCTAAAGATCTGTGGCGTAGCAGTAAGGGAGTACCAGGTACAAATTCCTCTTTTAATTTCTATGACCCATATGCTGAAAGGAATAACAATCGCATACAAGTAAAAACTTCTTGTGTTTTACCGGATTTAACTTCATTTGGTCCAAATTCGCAATGGGATCGAATTTTTTTTGCGGATTTTTATCGAGAAGGCAAATGGGATGGAACGTTTGATGTCTACGAGCTAAACACCGATGATATCAACAATTATAAAGTAAACGTTGGTCGAACGTTGTTAGATCAGAAAATGCAAGGAAGAAGCCCGAGGTTTAGTATTTATAGTGGTTTAATTCAGAAAGGTAGATATATATCCAAAGAGACTTTCCTGATTCTTGAAAAGGGGATCATAAAACTCTAATGACTTCCGTCCCTCGAGCGTGTATTTGGTGATTGAACACGTCTTGATTCCTGTGAAAAATTATACCTACATTACTAAATCCTGATTTTACAGGCATTTTGGTGTTCAACCACAGATTACACAGATTAACACAGAATAAATACATTTTGGCTCTAAACTGCAAATCGCTTGTAACTCAATTGATGATCGCCAAAGTTATAACAACTATAGTTCGCTCTGTATGTACAATTCAGTTCTTTGCCTTTGTAATTTATTCCAATCGAAACTTCTTTTTGAAACGGAATCCCTTTCTCAGCCAACTCAATTGCTAATGCCGCCTGATAAACCGCTTCGAGAAACCCTGGTCCAAGTGTCCGGTGTACCTCCAGTGCTGCACCAATAATGGCATGGTCTGTGAATCCCGTTCCACATTCTCCATCCCCTTTATCCCTTGTCTGTGTGTTTCTATCTAATCGTTCTTAATCTGTGTAATCTGTGTAATCTGTGGTTCCCCGTTCAGAATTCCCCAAGGCGTATTTACAGTGTTTCTCCTTGTAGGTATAAAAAAATGCGGGATTTTAGGTAAGAGTTATTGTTCTACTGTTTCTTTCTACTCTTGAAGGTCGATGACTTAACATCTCCTAAGAACCT
>JARLHW010000098.1 GCA_031292075.1 Desulfosporosinus sp. | reverse complement strand
AGCCAGCGTAGCAATTGTCGTCGCTCATCATCCGGATCAAAAAGTGCCTGATTTTCTATATATCAGTCAACCGTGGCCACAATGGGCGTGGCGTTCACATTTGGGCCCAGCTTTCGATGTAATCGGAGAGCCTCCAAACGCTACCGCCTTTCTACGAATCAACAAACACACAGCACTGAATAAATACGAATATATCAATATTTAAAGCTTCTTGGCATAGTTGGGACCAAGGCGATGCCAAATGGCTATTTGTCTCTTGGCGCATTCATCAGAGCAGAGCTTCTTGTCAACGCGACCACATAGGGAATCCCATGAAATATAGGCCATATCCTCTTTAGTCCAATTTTTTACAGAGATCGCACTGCCATGGTTCCGTCCATGCTTGCCGTCTGATTATTTCTGGTTCTCCACACATCATACCATTCATGACTTTTAAATCAACAAGGAGACTTCTGGTTTTATCCTTTAACTTCATGAACTCATCATGAAGCAGACGTCTCTCCTTTATACATGATAGATAGTCGGCTCCAATGGAATCAATCAACTTTTGCTTTTCAGCAACAATCTCTTTCAAGCGTTTGTTTTCTTCAATTAACTGTTCCATTGGCAGGCAATATGATAATATGTCACGACTGGTATATGATAATATGCCACGACTAGCAATGTTTGTTTCTATAAACGTCTTTGTGCAATGGCACTCTCTACTTTGGGCCCCAGATTATCTGCAGCTCTCTTAATGTCTTTGGCAACATGGTTGAGATTAAACGCTAAAGCAACTGAGCAGATCGTGCCTACAACAGCCATACTCGTTGCTACAACGGTGCAGGTAACAAAACGTCCTCTCTTTTCATTGGTCTTTTTTTAATATTGAACATTATTCTTTGGTTGGACCTATATCCCCAATGGAAGCCCCGGCTCTTCTATTTTGTTCTACCCCCAAAAGTCTTTGAAGGTCAGATGGGCCAAGGTCAAGAGTGGGAAAAAGGGCTATGTTGTTGGACAAGGAAATATTGCTCCAAAGCTGGGGGTTATATTT
>JARLHW010000097.1 GCA_031292075.1 Desulfosporosinus sp. | reverse complement strand
GTAACTACGCCGTCTTCTCGCCTCTTTTCCATCCGCCCTACAACAAGCCCAGGGGCATGAATGAGGCCTTCGTCAATGAATTCTGCGAAAAGCTATACGCTGCGCTTGGAGAGCGCGCCATCGTCATCACCAACGAACCGGGAAAGATCCAATCTAAGATCCGCACCATAACAAGCGACAATCTCTATGATTTGGTCTATTTGATCGGGAAGTCCAAGGTCTACCTTGGCGGCGATACCGGATTCACCCATCTGGCCGCGGCAGGGCGGGTGAAGCATCTCTTCGCCTTGTACGGTCCCAATTCCGGGCCTGATTTTGCAGCGGCCATCACGGACCTCTGTTTCAGTGACACGATTCATGCCTTCACTGCCCCAGGAAAGTATTGGGGTACGCGCGTAGACACACGCCCGAAGTGCGATCCGGCTGAAACGACCATGCACTTCCACCTGCTCCAGGACAACAGGCTACCGGAGGGCGATATGGAGGCCATTGTCCAGCAAGTCCGAGGCATTCTAAGCGCGTGAAACATCCTTATTTTGAATGAGCTTTGTCAAATTTCCGATTTTACCGCCGATTTGAATGTCTAGTTCTTCAGGTACACAGAGATAATTAGCTCCAATACCAACATATACTTCGTACTTTGCTTCGAATAACCAAGCTTGCAAAGCCGCTGAATCGCTTTTTAGATACTCAATAAGCATGAGTGGTTTGCATTTCATAATAAGTTGTTTGGCACCATCCAGAACCTTCATTTCCATTCCTTCTACATCTATTTTAATGAAATCAACTTGATCAAATTTACAATCATCAAGCACAACAGTAAAAACTTGTTCTTGTCTCGCTTCATCCTTTATTCGCTCCTGACCAATATTTTCTTTTTGTTCTCCATCAAACTCAACACTTCCGAAACTCAGTGGTTTACCGTAGTCAAATTGTGGAATATCTATAAATGTTATTTCATTAGATACAGCATTATGAAAACAATGAACATTACTGATGCTATTAATCGCCATATTCCCGGCGAGCATATTAAAAATAATTCTTTGCGCTTCAAAAGCATAAACCTGACCAAGGGGCCCTACTTGCGAAGAGAAAACAAACGAGTGCATACCGATGTTTGCGCCCGCATCTATAACTGTCAAATTAGGTTTTAGGGTTCGCAGAAATTCCATTAATGCTTTAATATAATTCATTTCTACTCGATCATAAATTCCGTATTCAGATAATTGCCATCCAACACCCAAATCATTCCTATTGATGATGAATGTGCCTAAATCCGTAGCGATAATAACATTATATTTTTTCATATATTCTCCTAAAAGATAAAATATTAAGTTTTATTCATAATTTGAATTATGCAAGTTCCTGCAAGAAATGTTTAACCTTTCCTCGGAGTTAGAACGAAGGAAGGACTGAGAACTAAGCTGATTCCATCAAGTTTAGTGTATGCAGTCCCAAGGTGTGGAGTGCCTTGTCTTTGGTTGGATTACCTTCATATCTGTGGGAGGACATAATTATGGTTCTCCATTGTTAACGGAACACTTGCGTGGGCGTGCGGTACTGACAGCTTTTGAGAATGGGGCGCACCCGGAGGCTTCCGCCAAGGATTGGAGGAGGGGGGATCCTCCGAGGTACCCGGCGCAGAGTTCCAGCAGGCCCACGATCGGGCCCAGACCCAGGACCCCCGTCAGGTTCACGGATCGATTGTTCCAGGGACTTAACAAGGTCTCCATGCTCTGGTAGCTGACCCCCTTGCCTCCAAGCCCTACAGTGGTCCAGGACCCCTCTGCGGCTTCGGCCAAGGCGGACAGAAGGCCAGGGTCATCGAAAATGGAGGAGTGGTCGACCAGGACCAACAAGGTTCTAGCGGGGTTCCAACCGAGCTTCGCAAGAATTGTTTGTGCCTCCGCTCGAGCCGCTGGTGTGGGCCAGAGGGTGGCCGTGGCAGCTTCGAGTCCAAGGGCATCAAGCAGGGCCCCGGGTCCGGCGCTCCTCGGGACCAGGGATGTGTAACCCGCATTTGCAGCCTTGCGCAGGTCGGCATTTTGGCCGCGGTCTGGCAGCTCATAGGCGATGGCCCCTGCGGGAAGGATTGCCGCCAGGAGGTCATCGGCCTCGATGCCCCGGGCCGGATCCAGGTTCACGGCCAGCTCGGGCGCGAAGTCGAGCACGGTGTGGACGATGGACTCCCTGTAGGCCTCGTC
>JARLHW010000009.1 GCA_031292075.1 Desulfosporosinus sp. | reverse complement strand
GAAATTCTCCGTTCGACTTGCATGTGTTAGGCACGCCGCCAGCGTTCGTCCTGAGCCAGGATCAAACTCTCCATAAAAAGTTATTTCAACTTCATTGAAGAAGATGATTCGCTCATACTCTTTTTTGAAACTCTTGCGAGTTTCCTCATTGGCTGTCCTTGTTGTTTAGTTTTCAAAGACCATTCTTTTTTGTTTGGCCCCTTGGCCGGAACTACATCTTAGCATTTTCAACTCGCGTTGTCAATGACTAATTTTCTTTACTAGGACTAACTGGCTTGAGGTTTCAAGCTCTCGCTCGTTCAGTCGTTGTGCGTCTTTGTGGCGCTCAGTTATAATACCATTTTCACTGTATGCTGTCAACTAGTTTTTTCACTTGGTTCTTTTTATTTTATATTACTCGAAGCCATATTTATAAAGAACGTGCTCACAAGTTAAAATCTCCAGTGTGGCGCAAAGAGTAGATTGAGCTAGCGGTAAAATGTAAAAACAGCCAAAATGGCTGCTTTTACATAACTCTTATTCACTTAACTATGAGAACAGAGCATTTTGCACCGTGAAGCACTTTCTGACTGACACTACCCAACACAGACCCAAGAATCGCCCCATAACCATGGCTCCCCATGACAACTAGGTCAATAGTTTCATCTTCAACTTCTTGGATGATGATACGCCCTGGGTTGCCATGCAATTTTTTCTTCTTCAAGGTAATTCCATTAATATCGATTCCTTCTAGTGTAGTTTCTAAGGCCCGCTCGCCATCTTGTTCAACTTGTTCCGGCGCAACGACATAACTATCCGCTACACCAAAACCATAGACAACCGGGTCGATCATTACGAACAACAGCTCAACTTCAGCATCAAATTTTTGTGCTAGTTCCAAAGCGGTTTTCAACGCTCTTTTTGAATACTCTGAAGCATCAGTCGCTACCAATATTTTTTTCAAAAAAACCCCTCCTTGACTTTTCTGAATTTGTCGTCCTTATCCCACTATATCCATTTCTAAGTTGTTTATATCGTTTCGACATCTAGCACAATTATTCCTTTTTAGTGAGTGCATCAAACAATTAACAATTTGAAATGTTCTCCTTCTGAGATTTCAGTTTGACAATTTCTCTAACTTCAAGCCAGTCTCATGACCATTAAGGTTCTGCTTTTCCAGGTTAGCATCATCGATTCTTTGGATCTCATCTGCTAGAGTCTCTTTTTTAATATAGTCTTCATATAGGTTGACGGCCTCGGCTATTTCCTCATCTCCATCAAAGTAGATTTTGATTCTGTCCATCATTTCATAGCCATTATTTTTTCTCATTTGCTGTACCTTGGAGACACACTCCCTGGCATAACCCTCATTGATCAGGTCTTTGGTGAGCGTAGTATCAAGTATGACAAATAAATTGTCCTCCACGGTCATCGTAAAACCTTCTTTGGCCACGATCGTAGTGATTACATAATCCTTAACCAGATCTACCTGTTCACCCTCTACCTCAATCGAAATTGTTTCTCCAGCCTCTAATCTCGGCACAACAGAAGGGGCGTCAAGGTCTGCCAGTACTTTGCCTAAAGATTTTACTTTAGATCCAAAGATAGACCCTGCCACTTTGAAATTAGGTTTTAAGCTAAAATTCATATATTGGCTCAAATCTTTGGCAAACACGACCGCCTTAACATTAAGCTCCTCCTGAATTAAAGGAAGCATGTAGTCAATTAGTTGTTCATATTTGCCATCAATCAAGATCTGTTGCACAGGTTGTCGTACTTTGATTTTCACCTGTTCCCTTGCCGCCCTGCCGAGACCCACCAAATTCCTCACCAAATCCATTCGAGTTTCCAACCCAATATCGATCAGCAGTGAATCGGCAACGGGGTAATCCGCTAGATGGACTGACAGTTCATCCGTCAGGTTCCGATAGAGTTCTTCTGAAATATAAGGTGCGAAAGGGGCCACAAGCTTGGCTAGCCCTACAAGTATTTCATAGGTAGTATTGTAGACCGCTTTCTTGTCATCCGTCAGCTCTGTTCCCCAGAAGCGTCTGCGTGAACGTCTTATATACCAGTTCGAAAGATCCTCATTGACAAACTCCTGGATCTTTCTTACTGCTTTGGTCAGATCAAAGACACTCAGATCTGACTCAACACCTTGGAGAAGGCTGTTATATTTTGATAGTACCCATTGATCAAGCTCTGGTCGATCCTGGTAATCAATGAAGAAGTCTCTAGGGTCAAGCTTATCCGTATTGGCATACAAGGAAAAGAAAGCATACACATTTCTCATGGTACTAAAAAATTTACTTTGTACTTCTTTGAGTCCTTCGATATCAAATTTAGTAGGGGTCCAAGCCGGAGAAACATGGAGTAGATACCATCTTAAAGCGTCCGCTCCATATTGATCAAACAATTCAAAGGGATTGACTGTATTGCCTTTAGACTTAGACATCTTATGCCCATCCTTGTCTAGGATCAAATCATTAACCAGTACTCGTTTATATGGTGCGACTCCCTTGACAAAGGTAGAGATCACAATTAATGAATAGAACCAGCCCCTCGTCTGATCTATGCCCTCACAAATAAAATCGGCGGGAAAGAGTTGATCGAAGTTTTCGCTATTTTCAAACGGATAGTGATGCTGGGCAAAAGGCATTGAACCACTGTCAAACCAACAATCAATGACATCTTTGACCCGAGTCATTGCTGAGCCACATTTGGCGCAGTTTAGGTGAATATCATCCACAAAGGGTCGATGCAATTCCAGAGTCGTTTCATCCAGCGTCTCCACTGCATTTTCTACCAGTTCTTTTCTAGACCCTATGGACGTAGTGTGGCCGCAGCCGCATCTCCAGATATTAAGCGGTGTTCCCCAATAGCGGCTTCTGGACAAAGCCCAGTCATTGGCGTTTTCCAACCAGTTGCCAAACCTTTTTTCTCCCACATAATCAGGATACCATTCCACACGGTTGTTGTTTTCAACCAATTTATCTTTAAATTTTGTGACTTCAATGTACCAGCTTGGTTTAGCATAATAAAGGAGTGGGGTTTGACATCGCCAACAGTGAGGATAATTATGCTCCATTTTTTCTTTTTTAAATAGTTTTCCTTCCCCGTGCAACCACTTGATGATATCAAGATCGGCATCAATGACAAAGTTACCTTCCCAAGGTGTTGTCACAAATTTCCCTGTTTCGTCGACGGGCTGAAGAACCGGTAAATTATACCTTCGTCCTGTGTTATAATCATCCTCACCAAAGGCTGGGGCGGTATGAACAATGCCCGTGCCATCCTCCGTCGTTACATAATCGCCGACCGTAACGAAAAAGGCCTTCTTATCCGCTTTTACAAAAGGCATCAACTGCTCATATTCTACGTACTCAAGGTCTTTCCCCTTAATTTCTTCAATAACTTCAAACTCTTCTCCCAGCACTTTATGAGACAAAGTCTTAGATACATAATAGATCTCATTATTTTGCCTGACCTTTAAATATATTTCTTGAGGATTCACCGTCAATGCCACATTTGAGGGAAGAGTCCAGGGTGTCGTCGTCCAGACCAAAAAGTACTCTTCAGCAGCCTTGCGCTTAAACTTAACAACGACGGTGTTACTCTTTATTTCCTTATAACCCTGAGCTACCTCATGGGAAGCCAATCCCGTTCCGCAGCGTGAGCAATAGGGCAAGATCTTATGTCCTTCATAGATCAAGCCCTCTTTAAAAAACTGATCAAGGATCCACCACACACTTTCAATATAATTATTATCAAGCGTGATATACGGATGATCCAAATCAATCGCATATCCCATTCGCTTGCTCATTTCTCGCCATTGCTTCTCATAACTGAACACAGATTCTCGACATTTTTGATTGAAACCAGAAATTCCATAAGCCTCAATTTCTTGTTTGTTGGATAATTTAAGTTGCTTCTCCACTTCGATTTCCACAGGAAGGCCATGGGTATCCCATCCGGCCTTGCGCTTGACTTGATAACCCTGCATACTCTTGTACCGACATACAGAATCTTTTAAGGTTCTGGCTATGACATGATGAATTCCAGGTTTGCCATTGGCCGTGGGAGGCCCTTCATAGAACACAAAAGGTGTTTGACCTTCTCTGATTCCAATACTTTTATCTAGTATCTCGTTATCGTCCCAGTAATCTGCTATTTCGCTTTCCTTTTTAGCTATCGGCAGATCCGATAGCGATTTGAAGTTAGACATAATCATCTTCCTTTCGCGTTGTTGTGCTTGAAATAACATTAAAAGTCCCTAAGTCATTGACTTAGGGACGGATTATCCGCGGTACCACCCTTGTTATTAATGAATAGCTCAAGTAACAATCCATTAATCGCTTAAAACATGTAACGTATGCCTACGGAACAGCTTAGATTATTTCAGCTGTCCAACTCCAAGGTGATCTTCATAAAAAACTTTCGTCATAATCTTTCAACCGAGGATTATGTCTCTAAAAACCCAGTCCTTTATTACTATCCTTTTCATAGTTGTTATCAATATTTTAACCAAAGTACACCTGCTTAAACCTTATACTTATTTATAATATTCCAGTTAAGCGAAGATTGTCAAGAGTATGATTCAATAGCAAAGAAGAACGCTTGTTCAGCGTCCTTCATAACAGCTTGACCACATGCCATTTTTCAATATTTTAACTTACCTTTATCAAGTCTTTTAAATTTCAGATCGCATTATAGCAATCTTTCCGGTGCGAACTAACTCTAATAACCCATGCGGGCGAACCGCTTTAATAAATCCATCAACCTTTTCGACGTCTCCGGTTAACTCAACGGTGAGGTTGGTTCTTCCCATATCAACAACTCGTCCCCGAAAAATATCAACCGTCTGGAGAACCTCTGCTCGTGTTTCCGAGCTGACTTTAATACGAATTAACGCCAGCTCCCGCTCAACAACACTCTCGGCTGTCAAATCCGTAACAGAGTGGACAATCACCAATTTATTGAGTTGATTTCTCACCTGTTCTATGATCTGATCATCTCCATGTACGACAATTGTCATTCTGGAAATTTCAGGATCGTCCGTTTGGCAAACGGAAAGACTATCAATGTTATAGGCTCTGCGAGCAAATAATCCAGCCACCCGGGTCAAAACACCAGGATGGTTCTCCACAAGGGCCGCAAGTGTATGCAACATGTTTTTTACCTCCCTAGCATTTCTGTAATGGGTTTACCCGGTGGAACAATCGGCAAAACATCATCGTTCCTAGAGATTGTAACATCTAACAGCACTGGCCCAGGGTGTTTGATCGCCTCTGTAATGGCACTGCGGACTTGTTCAATAGAATCAACACGGATTCCACGAATTCCATAAGCCTCAGCGACTTTGATAAAATCGGGATTAGCATGGAGGTCTGTATAACTATACCGCTCCCCGTAAAAAAACTTCTGCAGTTGGCGAACCATACCAAGGACTCCGTTGTTTAGAAGGATTATTTTAATGGGAAGTTTGTTATGGGCAATTGTCGCCAGCTCCTGAATGCACATCTGAAAAGAACCATCTCCAGTGATCAACACAACCAAATCGTTCGGACGAGCTATCTGCGCCCCCATAGCAGCAGGAAGGCCAAAGCCCATCGTTCCAAGCCCGCCACTGGTCACAAAATTGCGCGACTTTACAACTGGATAAACTTGTGCTGCCCACATTTGATGCTGACCGACATCCGTAACAACCATCGTATCCTCATTGGCAAGTTCTCCCACACATTCGATCACCATCTGAGGTGTCAGTCGCTCCTTGTCATACCTTATAGGATAGCCTTTCTTCCAAGCAAGTAATTGGTCCCACCAATACGTCACATGAGGAACCTTCAATCCCTCAAAGGCCTTCAACAGCTCCTCCAGAACCAGTCGAGCATCCCCAACGATTGGAATATGCGTTCTGACCACTTTGGCAATCTCGGCAAGATCTATGTCAATATGAATAATTTTAGCTTTAGTGGCAAAAAGATGGCCCAAACCACTTGTCACGCGGTCATCAAAGCGCACCCCCACCGCCAGCAGCAAATCACAATCGTCCACGGCATAGTTCGCCGCCACGGCTCCATGCAAACCCACCATACCTAAGAGATTAGGATGCCCATTGGGAAGGCACCCGATCCCCATCAAGGTCGTGACCACCGGCAACGAAGCTTTTTCCGCTAACTGCCTTAAGACGGCTCCGGCTCCTGCTGTAATCACGCCACCGCCGGCATAAATTACCGGCTTCCGACATTCTGAGAGCGCTTTCGCCGCTTCAGCGATCTTATCGCTGTCACCCTTACTAGGTACTTGGTATCCCCTTAATCTCATATCGGCTGGAAAAGGTTCGATTTCCATGGCTAAAATGTCCTTCGGAAGATCGATGAGTACAGGACCCGGACGGCCCGTTCCCGCAAGATAGAAAGCCTCTTTGATAATCCGGGGAATCTCCCTGGCATCCTTCACCAAATAACTATGCTTGGTAATGGGCGTGGTGATCCCGGTTATATCAGCCTCTTGAAAGGAGTCTGTTCCGAGTAAACTCGTAACAACTTGCCCTGTCAAAACGACTAAGGGTATAGAGTCCATATAAGCATTAGCAATACCGGTCACCAGATTCGTGGCTCCGGGGCCCGACGTTGCTAAACATACCCCTACTTTTCCAGTTACGCGGGCATAACCATCGGCAGCATGCACCACCCCTTGTTCATGACGCGCTAAGATATGTCGAATAGAACTACCTAGCAACGCATCATACAACGGAAGCAATACCCCACCCGGATAACCAAAGATAAGGTCAACGCCTTCCTTTTCCAGAGCCTCTAATAAAATAGTTGCCCCGTTTAATCTCTTTTCTCCTTCGTTCATACTCATCTCCCCCTCCTAATCAAGCCATTCTCCATTTCAGGGCGATTAGCACGAGTAGTCCTAAAATGGTCTTTAAATCGTAATTCGCCGAGCTGCATTAGATTCCTTCTTTTAATTGAAAGAAATTTCAGTTTATTCAAAAAAATTTTGGAAGTTTAGCTTACTGCCTGGAGACTATCGTACTTGAAGCCCCGAGATCTGCTTTTACTGGACAAGTCTACTACTTCATTTGGAAACGGTTTTGGTTTAAAATATATGTTATGATATATTAAATGGTAGTTCAAACTTAAAGATTAGGGTAAAGGTGGTCGTTATATGTTTAAAATTACTGAAAATTGTCTCGAAAATATAACCATGGAGGAGTACTACACTTCCGATGCGAAACAAGGTACTGAGGAATACGAACAGCTGATTAAAAAGTTTGAGGCAGGACCACAGTTTATATTTCGAATGCGAGACCAAGACCTAGACGTCCTCTACATCGGTTACTCAGATGACTGTACCAGACCGAGAGGCTTCGACCCGTTAGATATGTACGGAGAATATTATGGTTGTATGGACATCCAATATCTAAATGCCCAGGGCGAGTATGAGAGGCTGTAAGTAAATTCTATGCATTTTCAGTGTACTCGTTCAGCTAAAGCTGAACATCGGGGCTTCGGTAGGGGATTCTACCTCCTTCGCCGCAAAGTGTTTCTATCGGGAATGGCAGCTCGGCGATAATGTCCACTGGACACTATCGTCACCGAAGCGGAAATCGGAACACCCACTTATAGAAGTGGATGTCTCGGAATTGATTAAGTAGAGAAACAGGCTGGAAGCATTAATGCTTCCAGCCTTGTTTCTCTACTTTTATAGGAACTCCCTGAACTCCCTATTTCCGCCTAGCCAGGAGCTCCTTACTAACCTCATTTACCTCAACCCCGCGCTCTTCCATCATCACCAACACATGATAAAATAAATCGGAGACTTCACATTTGATCTCCTCCGGATCGGCATTCTTAGCCGCAATAATAACCTCAGCGCTTTCCTCTCCAACCTTTTTAAGAATCTTATCAATCCCCTTTTCAAACAGATAGGTTGTATAAGCACCTTCCGGCCGCTCCAGGTTTCGGAAATGAATCACATCAGTTAACAACTCTAGAGTTCTCCCAAGTGTTGGCTCAGGCCTTATTTCCGGCTCCCCGGTAACCTTAAATCCAGCGCTAGTCAGATCATAGTGAAAACACGAGAAGTGATTTTCATGACAAGCCATTCCAGTTTGTTTTACAGTCAGGAGCAATGCGTCTTGATCACAGTCAAATTTAATATCGACAATTTCCTGGAAATGTCCGGAAGTTTCCCCTTTCAGCCACAAAGATTGCCGACTCCGACTATAATAACAGGCCTTACGCTCCAGAAGTGTTCGACGCAAAGACTCTTCGTTCATATACGCCAGCATCAGAACATCTTTAGTCTCCACATCCTGCACAATCGCAGGCACAAGCCCATGAGAATCCCAGCGGATCCCTGATAAATCTAAGACATCTATTTCATTTGCATCCATACGTATCTCACCCTTCCATATCGTAGTTCTCGCGCAAGTAGGCGTGCAAGCGAGCGGGCATTCAATCGCATGCAATCGGGGACGGTTCTTTGTTGCATGCAAGTCCCTCAGGCAACTCAAGACAGACGGTGCCCATAGAATTTGTCACCTTCTCCAACTCGCCGTTATCCACCCTTGTACAAGTCAGGACAGTTTTTCCTTGCACCCAAGTCCCTTCTAGCCACACCAACGCAAGTGATAACCATCAGTGCTTGCACGCATTGACTTGCATGAAGACGACGCACATGTATGTGCCGTCTCCCCAACACTTCCGTTCTCCAACCCAAGCGTAGGACATAGTGGACACGAACACGACATCTTACGTAAGCAGAGTAGAAAGCTTCCGTACAAAAGCGACCTACCCCAGACACGGGGCAAGGCACAAAGTCCCTTCTCACCTGCCTTAGCTACAGAGTGACGCTCGGACCATCTTTGTCCAGCGGATATGCGCTCCCGCTCGAATGCAACCAAGAACCGTCCCCGGTCCCTCCTAGTTGCACGCAGTCCCTGCTTGCACGCAGACGGTGCACATGAAATGTGCCGTCTCCCCAACACTCCGTTCCCCAGGACCCAAGCCCGGGACGCAGTATGACACGAGCGCGACGTCTTTACGTAAGCAACCCAGCAAACTTCCGTTCAAGCGACCGACCCCAGATACGGGGCAGTGCACAAGGATGTGCACTGCCGCCAGTGAGCCAAGGATGGCTCATCTGGCGGGCACCCCGCTCCCCAGAGCCGGGAAGCTTGAACGGTTAGTTTGCTCTGCGTCGTAAGCACTGAGCGCTGTGTCATGCAAGTCCCCGAACTAAAATCCCCCGCTGCGCTAGATACCGTTTGGCTTCCTCAATGCTGTATTCCTTGTAATGAAAGATCGAAGCCGCTAAGACGGCATCCGCTTCTCCAAGGGTTAGCCCTTCCGCTAAATGCTCTAAGGTTCCAACCCCACCGCTTGCAATGACGGGCAGTGAGACCGCTCTGCTTACAGCCCTAGTCAATTCTAGCTCGTAGCCAGCCTTGGTCCCGTCTCGATCCATGGAAGTTAAGAGGATCTCACCTGCACCAAGAGCTTCCGCTTCCTCTGCCCATTCCAGAACATCTTTACCCGTTGCCGTTCTTCCCCCGTGAATATACACTTCCCATTTACCCGGTGCCGTGCTTCGGGCATCAATGGCTACGACGATACACTGACTTCCGAAGGCATGCGCGCCTTCCTGAATGAGCCGTGGATTCTGAACCGCGGAGGTATTCAGAGCGATTTTGTCCGCTCCAGCTCGGAGCATACGGCGAATATCTTCGCTGGTTCGCAGTCCGCCTCCGATCGTGAAGGGAATAAAGACCTGTTCAGCTGTTCGGCGTACTACCTCGACCATTGTTTCCCGTTTATCAGAAGATGCCGTAATATCCAGAAAAATCAACTCATCGGCGCCTTCTCTGTCGTAGAGCGCCGCTAGTTCCACTGGATCGCCTGCATCACGCAGCTGCACAAAGTTGGTCCCCTTGACCACACGACCCTCATGAACATCTAAACAAGGAATGATCCGCTTACTTAACATGTCATTCCCCTCCGTTCCAAGACTCTCCGCCGCGCGGGTCGAAATGGGCAGCCTCTAAAGCTTCCGCTAGGGTAAACGCCCCACTATAGAGAGCTTTTCCCGTGATGGCCCCTTCAATGGAGACTCCTTTTAATGCCTCAAGCTGCAAATGGCGCAGATCAGCCAAGGTGGAAATCCCTCCTGAGGCGATCACAGCCAGACCAGTTTCCTGGGCTAAATGGACAGTGCTCTCGATATTGGGTCCTTGGAGCATCCCATCCCGAGCAATATCTGTATATACTACACGTTTTATCCCCACGTCTTTCATAGCCTGAGCCAAATCAATCGCCAGCATTTCAGTTGCTTCCGCCCAGCCTTGAACTGCCACCCAGCCGCCCAGCGCATCAATTCCCACGACGATCCGATCTCCGTACCGTCGCGCTGCTTCAGCAACCAAATCCGGGTCTTTAACCGCTATCGTCCCTAAAATGACCCGTTCAACACCTAAGTTCAGGAGTTCCCTAATCCGAGCCATGGTGCGAATCCCTCCGCCCACTTGGATTTTCAGAGAAACACTTCCGACAATTTTACGTATCGTCTCATCATTCACCGGCTCTCCTGTAAACGCCCCGTTCAAATCAACAACATGCAGATACTTTGCACCCTGATTCTCAAATTCCTGCGCCACTTCAACAGGGTTATCGGCGTAAACCGTTGAATCCTCCATCCGCCCCTGTATCAGTCGCACCGCTTTCCCCTCTTTTAAATCAATCGCTGGAAAGAGCAGCATAATCCTTCACCCGCTTTCCAAAATTCGTCAGTAGTTGAAGTCCCCAAGGACTTGACTTTTCCGGATGGAATTGCGCTCCCCAGACATTACCCTTGCCCACGACCGCTGGAAAAACGACCCCATAGTCACTGGTCGCGACAACATCACTCTTCTCGCCGGGTTCTGCATAATACGAATGGACAAAATAAAAATAAGATTCGTTCGGAATTCCATCTAATAAAAAGCAAGGTTGTTCTAGGCTTAGACTGTTCCATCCCATATGTGGTACCTTACCGCCGGGCGGGAATTTGACAACTCTGCCCGGTAATAGCCCTAACCCTGCATGATCACCATGTTCTTCACCAACCTCAAACAGCACCTGCATCCCCAAGCAAATTCCCAGGAAAGGGCGCCCGGAGCGAGCGAACTGAGTGATCGGCTCAATCCACCCCCCTCGTTTCAAGGCCTCCATCGCATCGGCAAACGCTCCGACTCCAGGAAGTATGAGTCCATCTACTCCGCTCAGGTCCTCTGGGGACGTCATAATCTTTGCTTCAAAACCGACCTTTTCCAAAGCCTTTTCTACACTTCTTAAGTTTCCTCGTCCATAATCTACAATCCCTATCACTTTCATTCCTCCTGGAACGCCAAATTGAGATTAATTTATAGAACCCCTTTGGTCGAAAGGATACCACTATATCGGGTATTCGGACGCAAGGCTAGGCCAAGGGCCCTCCCCACTCCTTTAAAAGCAGCTTCCAGAACGTGATGCCGGTTTTTTCCAGATAATAACCTAACATGCAGAGTGAGGCCGCTCTGTACAGCTAGAGCCCGAAAAAACTCTTCAGCCATCTCGAACGGAAACTCGCCGACCATACCATCGGGACATTGAACATCCCAAACTAGGTAAGGGCGATTGCAAAGATCCAAAGCCACTTGAACAAGGGCCTCGTCCATAGGCAGCAAAGCCTCTCCAATCCGTTCAATCCCCGCTTTATCTCCGCAGGCTTGCCTTAAGACTTGTCCTAAAACGATACCACAATCCTCAATCGTATGGTGAGCATCCACCTCTAAATCCCCGCTGGCCTCAAGGCTAAGATCAAGGTAAGCAAACCGGGCAAAGGCAGTCAGCATATGATCAAAGAAACCAATCCCAGTCTCGACTTGAGCTTCTCCCGTGCCGTCAAGGTTTATGCGAACCCGGATCTCCGTTTCCTTGGTTTTACGTTCGATATAAGCTTCCCTCATAATAGTCTCCTCTCGCAGCCCTCTCAAACACTCGCAGTGCCTGTAATCCCTTGAGCAACTGTGGTGTCAAGGCTAATCTCCCTGATAGCTCGCATAAAGCTATCATTTTCTTCCGGCAGCCCTGCACTG
Source organism: Desulfosporosinus sp. (assembly GCA_031292075.1). Lineage (GTDB taxonomy): Bacteria > Bacillota > Desulfitobacteriia > Desulfitobacteriales > Desulfitobacteriaceae > Desulfosporosinus. The sequence continues at coordinate 15,872 of JARLHW010000009.1, read as the reverse complement.
ATGCGCAGGCATTTTCCCAAAATGGGGAGTGCGCCCATGTTACGGACGAGGAACCCTCTCTTCAACAACTCCGCCGCCCACCTGTCGGGATCGCCAGGTTTAAAGAGGATAAAATTTGTTGTGGTAGGATAAACCACGACATCCGGAACCCGAGTTAATTCCTCGTATAATTTTTGCGTTTCTGCCTTAATGCACTGAATTTGCTCTTGATACTCACTTAAGTAACCCAGAGCCAAGATCCCTGCTTTTTGACTAAACAAATTAACATTAAACGGCGGTCGTACCCTATTGATCAGAGCAATGGTCTCCGCCTGTCCGAGCAAGTATCCCAAGCGAAGGCCAGCCATTCCAAACGATTTAGAGAATGTGCGTAGAATCACCAAATTAGGATAGTTTTCAATCTCGGGGATCAGGGTTTCCTCTGAAAACTCAGCGTAGGCCTCGTCAACAACTATGATTTTGCCGCTTTCCCGCACAAGTTGAAGAATTTCTTCTCTAGGAAACTGCGTACCGGTGGGGTTATTGGGATTACAAATAATAACCACCTGAGCATCCGGGGAAAGAGCCGCCTTTAATATTTGCTCAGTGTCCAGATCTAGGCCATTTAACAAAGGAACTTCTATGACTGAGGTATCCGTCAAATGAGCAGAAATCTGGTACATGCCAAACGTCGGGGGGTGAATAATCACCGCTTTCCCTAAACCGCCAAAGGTAAGTAAGATAAGTTGGATTAGCTCATCTGACCCATTACCTACCAGAATTCCCTCCGTAGAAATTTTTGTATACGTTGCTATGGCCGTTTTAAGGTCCTGGGCCATTCCATCGGGATAACGGTTAAACATTAATTTTGCTGAGAACAACTCCTCGCGCATCCCCGCCGGCCAGGGAAAGGGGTTTTCATTAGCATCGAGTTTGATGCACTCGGGCATATGCTTCGCTTCATAAGGAACAAGCCGAAGGACTTCAGCACGAACGAAGCTCTCTGGGTTACATATCACGGTTTCCATCTTACCTCTCCCTCCGCAACTATAATTATAGGTTACCTACCTATTTTTCAAAAGCAGTAACTATTTATCTAAATGTGCTCTCCCGCTTATTTAAACCGCACCTCTACGGCGCGGGCATGCGCCTCGAGCCCTTCGCTGCGGGCAAGTAAAGCGATCTGCTGGGCATCTCGTTTTAGGGCTGCTTCCGAATACCCGATCACACTGACTTTCTTCATAAACATATCAACATTGAGCGGGGAATAAAACCGAGCTGTTCCCCCGGTCGGCAAGACGTGATTAGGTCCTGCGAAATAATCACCAACAGGTTCTGGGGAATACCGACCTAGAAAAACCGCACCGACGTTCCGCACTTGTCCTAACCAGGAATATTGGTCCGCCACGACTAACTCAAAATGTTCTGGAGCAATTTTGTTGGCTAAATCCATCCCTTCTTGGAGATCTGACACCAAAATGGCAGCCCCATAGGTTTCCCAAGACGCTCGGGCTATCTCTGCGCGCGGTAGGTCTGCAAGCTGTCGCTCCACCTCTGCGATGGTCTGCTCGAGGATTTGGCGAGAGGGCGAGACTATAATTGCCGAGGCTAAGCGATCGTGCTCTGCTTGAGAAAGCAAATCCGCTGCTAATTCCTCCGGACGTCCGCTCTCATCCACTAAAATCAAAATCTCACTCGGTCCAGCCAGCATATCAATATCAACCGTTCCAAAAACTTGCTTTTTAGCTAAGGTCACGTAAATGTTTCCTGGTCCGGTTATCTTATCCACGGGAGAGATGGTCTCCGTCCCAAAGGCTAAGGCAGCAATCCCTTGGGCCCCTCCTACTTTGTAAACTTCAGTCACCCCAGACTCTGCCGCCGCTACCAAAACTTCAGGCAGAAGCGTACCATTTGCTCTGGGCGGACTAACCATCACGATTTCTTTAACCCCGGCGACAACAGCAGGTAGGGCATTCATCATCACTGACGATGGATAAGAAGCCGTCCCCCCTGGAACGTAAATACCCACGCGCTTGAGCGGGTGCAGAAGTTGCCCGAGAATACTTCCGTCGGGATCAGGTTCCAACCACGAGCTTCGTTTCTGCTTTTCATGATATCGCAATATATTTCCTTTAGCGGTTCGTAAGGCTAGAAGAAATTCCTCACCTACTTCGCGGTAAGCCTCTTGAATCTCCTCAGTGGTTACTCTCAACCCGCTTAGTCTCAGGTTAACATGATCAAATTCCTCGGTCAATTGATAGAGAGCCTCTTCCCCCTCCTCACGGACCCGTTTGAGGATCCCTGCCACACGCTGCTCTAGAATTTCATCATCCCCATAGGATTTCCGTGTCAAACGGCCTAAATCGATGTCTTTCAGATTTTCAACCTTCATGAATTTCGCCCCTCACTCTGTTCATCTTTGCATCCTCTTTATAGTTAACTTCCTATTTAAATTTCTGCCGAGACATCCCCCTGCAAATCCTCACGCAGACGCTCCACTAAATCTCGAATGCGCTCGTATTTCATACGGTAAGCTACTCGATTGGCAATCAAACGAGACGTAGCTTCGAGAATCGGAGCAACCTCGACCAAGTGGTTTTCCCGAAGTGTTTTTCCCGTCGAAACAATATCTACAATCATTTCAGCTAGACCGACACACGGTGCAAGTTCAATATTACCATGCAGTTTTATAGGACTAACCTGCATACCCAGGCCACTAAAAAAAGTCTCTGCAACCCTAGGAAACTTCGTTGCCACGCGTTGATGGTTCAGCCCACTTAAATCATAGTCCCCATTCGGAAGTTTGGGTGGCACACAAGCCTCCGGCATAGCAACCACAAAACGACAGAATCCAAATTTAAGATCCAGTAATTCAGCCACATCTTTGTTTTCTTCCAACAGAGTGTCCTTTCCCACAAAGCCCAGATCTGCTGACCCATATTCAACAAATGTAGGAATATCTGTAGCACGGCAAATAATGATTTTCACCTTACTCTCGGGCAGATCATAGAACAGCTTGCGGGAATCTTCATTCACATGGCTGCATTCTATCCCAAGACGACTTAACAATTGGATAGAATCAATAAGCAACTTCCCTTTGGGCAACGCAATCGTTAAAAAATCTTTCTCCACTGGGCATCCCCTTCCTATATCCGAAAAAACTAAAGCTTTATGAGGATTCTTATATCAGTAAGTTTTATCGCTTTAGTTAGTTAAAGCATTAATATATTAATATTATAACAAGGTCCTTTTATTCTTGCAACCCCATTACTATTAAAATATAAAAGTTCCATCGCTATCCACAAGGAATAAGAAAATTAAAACGAGTTTATTTTTATAGTGTAAGAATATTATATTTCAAAAATGAAGACCTCGTGCTATAAGTACAAAGGAGAGACAAACCATTATTAATGGACTTGTCTCTCCTTTATAAATAAGGTCATAGCCAGAATTAAGCAATCAGAAATCCAAATGGTCATCTGTCAAGATTAGTTTGTCGAAATCCTCAATTAACTTAACTAAATCACTGTTCGTAATAAATTTGTCGCCTTTTTCAGAGATCTTATTAAAGTTAATATCGTTTAAGGCGCCCAGGCAGCCCCGATTCTTATCCTCCGTCTCCGCAAAAACCTGCGTTAGGTAGGCGTTCAATCCTTCCTTTTGCTGTTTAACTTTGTCCCAACGGGCTATCTTAGGCACAAACAAGCGATAAACTTCTCTTCTTCCCAAGTCCTCTTCTATTTGACTTTGGGATAATCCCTTTGCTATAAGCTTATTACGCCGAACCTCGCGTTCTAAATTAAACCGGTCGTTTAAACGCTTTAAAAATAGTATAGCAATAACATATTCCTTGAATTCCTTAGCAGACCTATCGCCACGGATCGCATCGCAGGTCGCATCCAAAAAACGTTCGAGCCCCTCTGAGGTTAGTTTATCACTCATTATCTTTTCTCCTTTAGGATCAATCTCCCATCTCAATTCCAAGAGCACGTGCCGTTATCAGCAAAGGATCCGTTAAGGGCACAAGTTTAAGTTTATCGACCGCTTGATGCAGGGGGACCCGTACAATATCCCGGCCCCGAAGGGCAACCATAGTTCCAAATTCCCCTTCGAGTGCAGCATCAATAGCGGCGACGCCATAGCGAGAAGATAATACTCGATCATACGCACTAGGAGAACCCCCTCGCTGAAGATATCCCAACACCGTCACTCGCGTCTCCATCCCAGTGTGTTCTTCGAGATCACTACCTAATTTGGCACCAATGCCTCCCAATTTAATCGGGTCAAATCGGCCCGCAACCATACGTTCGACAACCATTTCACCCCCCAGGGGCTTAGCACCTTCTGCCACAACAATAATACTGAATTTCTTTCCTTGTTTTGCTCGTTTCTGAATAGATTGCGCTACCCGATTTAAATTATACGGTATTTCCGGAATCAAAATAGCATCTGCACCTCCCGCGACACCCGCATACAAGGCAATCCAACCGGCATAGCGCCCCATCACTTCAAGAATCATGACCCGATGATGGGATTCTGCGGTAGTATGCAGACGATCAAGCGCATCTTTAGCTGTTTCCACAGCCGTCTGGAAGCCAAACGTTTGATCAGTGGCCATTAAATCATTGTCAATCGTCTTGGGAATTCCGATCACAGAAAGTCCTTTATTCGCGAGCTTTAGACCGATATTCAAACTGCCATCCCCGCCAATTGCAATTAAAACATCCACACCGTGTTCCTTTAAATTGCGCAACACATCGTCCGATCGATCGATACTTTTAATTATTCCACTTTGTTTCGTTTCATACGCAAAGGGATTGTCCCGATTCGTTGTTCCCAGAATCGTGCCGCCACGCGGTAAAATACCAGAGACATCACTCAAAGTAAGGGGAATGAAGTCCCCCTCCACCGCACCTCGAAAGCCATCTCTAATTCCGAGCACTTCAAGCCCGCTTTGATAGGCACTTTTAACTACCGCCCGAATCACAGCATTAAGCCCGGGACAATCCCCACCACCCGTAAGTACCGCAAGTTTCATAATTTAACACCCCTTTACTCCACACATAAAATTTCCGGAATATGCTTTTGCAAGGCTATCTTCCGAGCCTCGTCACTCTCAATCGTCCCAAGCGCCATTTCCACCCGTTTACCCTTAGCTCTTAATTCCCGGCACTCGCGGATAACTTGGTCTGCATCGGATCCATAAACAAGAATATCGGCACTCTCCGTAGGGGCTAAAGGAAATTGTTCTAACAAGTTTCCTAGGTGAATCGCGAACCCGGTTGCCGGAAGCGGAACACCGAAATCCGCGTATAACAAATCATAGCGTCCACCCTCAGCCACCGGAAAGCCCACGCCTGGAACATACCCTTCAAAAACTGCCCCGGTATAATATGAAAAACCCCGTAATATTCCTAAATCCAGCGACACATTCTCTTGAACTCCGAATTCGTTCAAATACCGATAAATCCGCCTTAAACTTTCGACTGCTTCCCGAATCGCCGGTCGTCCACTCCAGTTGAGGACTTCATCCAGAATTTCCTCTCCCCCGTGAAAATGGGGTAGACGAAGTAAAAGCTCCTGAACGCGTGTAGGTAATCCACTTTGCCTGACCCAGCTTTCCACGCCAACCATATCCTTACGGGCCAAGGCTTCTTCCAGCTTGGCTTGAATCCCCTCATCGACTCCTGCTTCCAACATGAGTCCTGAGAAAATCCCCATGTGCCCGAGATTAAATTGATAGTTCTTCAGGCCCAAACCCGCGATGGCTTCAACCGCGAGAGCGATTACTTCAGCATCAGCGAGTTCCTGGTCAGAACCAACGAGTTCTACCCCAACTTGGCGGAACTCTCTATGCCTAACTGAAGTATTACGATAGACATCAGCTCCATAGCACAAGCGGAGTGGAAAATCGCCACCGCGCATACGGGTACTGACCAAACGAGCAATCGGCGTTGTCAGCTCAGGACGTAAAGCAAGGATACGTCCTTCACGATCAAAAAATTTGTACAATGAATCCTTTTGCTCAATATCCGGCTGAACGCAAGCGGTAAATTCAAGGGTTGGCGTCAACACTTTTTGATAAGACCACTGCCGAAAAAGCGCAAGCATCTCTTCTTCTAGGCGTTCCTGCACAATTATTTCCTCTGGTAGTAAATCACGCATTCCCTCTGGAATACGTTGCCCTAAATTCGTTCTTTGCATTATGATTCCCCTTCTCTATGCACTTTGCCTTGTTAATACACAATCTATTATAATGCCTTCTAGCTGTGACAAATTCCCTTAATCGTTATGCTCATTCAAACGACGCAGTATCAGTTGATAGCCATCTGCTCCAAAATTTAAACAACGTTTAACCCGGCTGATCGTCGCAGTACTTACTCCTGTGGCTTCAGCGATCGCCGTGTAAGTCTCATTCCTTTGAAGCATTTTGGCAACCTCCAGACGCTGGGCTAAAGCCTTTATTTCTGAAATAGTGGCAATATCCTCGAAAAATCGATAACAATCATCTTTGTCTTTGAGCAATAAAACGGCTTCGAATAAGGCGTCCGTCAACGGATCGTGTAAACGTTCATCGCTAGACATAGTTTAGTCCTCCCCAAAGGTTGCTTACTTTCTCCCTTTAATATATTAAAGCATAGTTCTGCTGTCAATAGCGAGAGGACAAAAACCCTATTCTTTAAGGATTCCGTCCTCTAACTTGTACAGCACCATCATCGAGCTCTAAAACCACCGCTCCTTAATAAGGCCTAATTACTAACGCGAAATTTAACTGTTACTGTAGTTCCGGTTGGACTTGATTCGTAATTAATCACTGCATTATGCCGTACTGCGATACTCTGGCAGATCGCCAATCCCAAACCGGTCCCACGCTCCTTTGTGGTCAGGAAGGGAGTACCCAGCTTGTCGAGCATCTTGAGATCAATTCCCTCTCCCTCGTCGCGAACTTTTAGAATTATATAATTTTCTGATTCAAACGTTTGAATCGTTAGGGTACCACCGCCGAGCATTGCTTCAAGACCATTTCTGGCTAAGTTCAGAATTAACTGACGAAGCTCGTTTTCATTTCCCTCCGTAGCTGTGACCTGCTCAAGCTCAAGATATATTTCCTTATCTTGATTGAGAGCATCCGCCGATAAGAGTGGGGATAACGAGCTTACTATCCTTGAAATATTGATTAATTGAAAAGTAGCAGTTTTGTTACTAGCCAGACTTAAAAAATCGGTAATAATTAAATTTGCTCGATTAAGTTCTTCAATCATCAAAGCATAGAATTCGTGATATTGCTTAGTACTGTCCTTAGCTGCGAGCAGTTGCAAAAAACCGTGTACCGTAGTTAGGGGATTTCTCACCTCATGAGCGATACCCGCTGCCATTTCCCCGATCATATTAAGTCTTTCCAAGCGCGTGAATTCTCGATCGGCATTTTTTCGGTCAGTTATGTCGACCAGCACTTTAAAAACTAACCTCGAGCCATCGGCATCAACAAAAGGCTGAATATAGATTTCATAAACTCGATTATTAAAAAATATCTCTTTCCAGAGAGGTGCCGTGCTCGCAAAAACTTCTGAGGTTAGACAATCAGGGCAAGGGCCCTCTAAACCCGCAATAACTTCATAGCATGTTTTTCCTTCCCAGGAACCAAACTTTGCTTTAAAAGTACTGTTAGCAAAACGGATCTTAAAATTTTCCTCTTGGACATGAACCAGACCGGGAGTGGCATCACACAGAGAATACATACGCTGATGCTCTTCCTCCAACGCCTTTTCAATTTTCTTTTCTTCATCTATGTCGCGAGAAAAAAGTACAATTCCACTCTCATTGGCATAAATACTAATTTCTGCCCAATGCTCTTTTAAAGGCTCGTAAGTCTCAAACCGTCTTGGTTGCCCATCTTCCATCACTTTCAGACAGGCGTCATTGATCAATTTACTGCCGTACCAATGAATTTCCCAAAAATTGCGTCCGACGAAATTGCAATAAAGGCCCTTTGATTTACGTGCTTCAACCATAGCCTTATTTACATAGGTTATGACCCATTGACGATTTATAGCTAAAAAGCCGTCGCTTATACTTTCCAGTATATTTATCATTTCTTGATTGGCTTGAGCTAGTTCATTTTGGGCAGCTTCTTTTTGGCTGATTTCACTGCGAAGCTGATCATTCATACGTTCCAATTCATTGGTTCGAAATTGGACCAATTCCTCTAAACTTTCCCGATACTGACTCAACTCTTTTTCTTTTCGTTCACTTTCAGTAATATCCCAAATGGAAACCACCCGTAAACGCTGCGAATTAACAGTTACTTCATAACTATCAATGTGAACAGGAAATAAACTTCCATCTTTCCTGCGAAGTTCAGATCTATAGGCATAATGTCCTTTTTCATGGATGTTACGAACAATTTCTGGGAGCTCTTGATGACGCTCTGGAGCATAGACATCATAGATCGATTTTCCTTGCAGTTCATGAATACTATAGCCCAGCATCTCTGCAAAACGCGGGTTAACTTTTATCAATTCAGCATTGAGGACATCTGAAACTACCATGCCCCAAAAGTTCTCAGTAAAAATTCGTTTCCAAATCTCATTATCGTCCCGAACCTCCACTAAAGCAGCTTCCAAGAAAGTAATTCTTTGTGTTAATTCGCTGATTATCTTGTCGGTCGACATATTTCATTCCACTCTTTTCATTAAGATTCCAGTTAGCGCTAAGATTTTAGATCGTTTCTTTAACAGAGCGAATATTTAAAATATTCATTCTATGCGTTAAATAAAATATCCTTGAAAAGAATTTCTTATTATTTTGACAAGAAATAACATAAATCAAGTAATTAGAGTAATTAGAGTGATTAAATTGCTAAAAATGTCATACTTCAACAATCGTCCATTATTTTCATCTATTTGAAGGCAAAAAAAGAAACAGCGGGACATAGTTTAAAGTCCTGCTGTTTCTTAATAATGACATTAACTTACATTAATCTACCGTTCATCCATACCCGTATACTCACGTCTGACCGCAACGCTCTTGTAAGCTGGGCGAATTATTTTTCCGGCATTGACGATTTCTTCGATGCGATGTGCACTCCAGCCCACTATTCTCGAAATGGCAAAAATCGCCGTGAACATTTCATCCGGAATGTCTAACATTCTATAAACGAAACCGGAATAAAAGTCAACATTGGCGCTTACAATCTTGTACATTTTATTAGATTTACCAATCATTTCCGGAGCCAATTCCTCTACTTTTGCATAAAGATTGTATTCTTTCTCAAGGCCCTTCTCCTTGGCGAGTTGAGCAACGTATTCTTTGAAAATAACCGCCCTAGGATCGGAGACCGAGTATACAGCATGTCCAATTCCATAAATCAACCCTGAACGATCAAACGCTTCTTTTTTAAGTATTTTAGCCAGAAAACTTTGAATTTCTTCCGCATCGTTCCAATCCTTCAAGTTAAGCTTCATGTCCTCGAACATCTGAACAACCTTGATATTTGCACCTCCGTGCCTCGGCCCCTTTAAGGCTCCTAAGGCAGCGGCCATAACTGAGTACGTATCTGTTCCAGTGGAGGTTACCACATGCGTAACAAAGGATGAATTATTGCCTCCACCATGTTCTGCATGCAGCACCAGCGCAAGGTCAAGCAATTTAGCTTCTAGTTTTGTGAATTTACTGTCCGGCCTCAGCATGTAGAGAATATTTTCGGCAATACTTAAATCGCGCCTGGGACTGTGAATATATAGGCTTTGCTTGCCATGATAATGAGAAAAAGCCTGATAGCCATAGACTGCAAGTGACGGAAAACAAGCAATAAGCCGAATACATTGTTTTAAAACATTTTTTATGGAGGTATTATCAGGATCATCATCAAAGCTGTACAAGTCCAAGACATTTCTGGCCATGACGTTCATGATATCCTTGCTTGGTGCGCTCATAATCATGCCCCGGGCGAAATCATCCGGCAACGTCTGATTGGCGGAAAGAAGTTGCTCAAACTCTTTAAGTGAGTTCTTATCGGGGAGATTTCCAAAAAGCAATAAGTAACAAGTTTCTTCAAAACCATAGCGATCATCCAAGGTAAAACCGTCTACGATATGGCGAATATCAATCCCTCTATAAATCAGTCTTCCAGGAACAGGTATCATCTCATTTTCATCAAGGATATAGGAATGTACCTCGCCAATCTCCGTTAATCCGACCAGCACACCCTTCCCATCTTGATCTCGCAGTCCGCGTTTGACATTATATTTACTGAACAACTCGGGATTAATCAAACTGCTCTTTTGTGCCTTGCTGCTCAACTCATCATACATTTTCTCAAACTTCTCTAATTGACTTTTTTTCATAGAAACCCCTCTTTCATCGTTTTAGTTACCTGCATTTAAGAGCCCGATTTTTTACCCGTCATGTTACTAATATTTAACTTAAACAGAGTTACCCCTGACAATTTAGCATCGTCAATCGGCTTGGCTTCGTCCGTATACTGCTGCATAATAATCTTCATTGCTTCGCGCTTACCCTCTAAATCTTCGATGAATTCAACCTCGCCAAAACCAACGACACTCTGATACCTCATCGTCCAGTCGCACCCATGCTCGCTGGGAACAACCTGGGTATCAATCTCCATTTCAAAGCAAGCCTTAGGATTTTCTCGAAGGATCAATAGTTTGAGGCCTTCACGCGCTGAATGAAAATATAATACTCGTTCAGCGTAACCGAAACTCATCGGGATGATATAGGCCATCGCTTCATAGGATACGGCCAATCGACAGACCTGGGCTTTTTTAATAATCTCGTCCAACTCTTTTTGCTCAGTGATTTCCTTATCTTTTCTACGCATGTTTTTTTTACCTCTTCTCAATTGTTTTTTTACTACGGCACTATGGATCTCACCCACAAAACGAGTATCAGAACTTACATTACACAAAGGACTAAAGAATTCCTCCTAAAAGAAGGAAGAAAATAAACTTTTTATTCTGAAAAATCCGGATCATTCTACCTTGATTGTCTTGGCGGTTGCCTAGTTCACCCGGCATAGTTTACCACTTGTTTTATAAAGATTTAATCTGAGCTTTAAACTGGGTATCATAGAGTTGTTTATAGAGACCATCGTGTTTAATTAATTCATCATGTTTTCCAATTTCCGCAACTGTTCCATTTTCAATCACAAGAATTTGATCTGAAGCCAAAACCGTCGACAATCTATGAGCAATCACAAAACTTGTCCGATTCTTTAACAAGGGTACCATAGCTTTTTGAATAGACATTTCCGAAACCGAATCTAAGGAGGAGGTGGCTTCATCCAGAATAATAATTCTTGGGTCTTTCAAGATTACCCGAGCAATAGACACCCTTTGTTTTTCTCCACCTGATAGCTTTATGCCTCTATTGCCAACGATTGTTTGATAGTTTTCTGGTAAAGCCATAATAAAGTCATGAATATAGGCCGCCTTACAAGCCTTAATGATCTCTTCCTCTGTGGCGTTACTTTTTCCATATCTTAAATTAGCTTCGATCGTATCATTAAAAAGATAGGGTTCTTGCATAACTACACCGACCTGTTTGCGAAGCGACTCCAAGGTTACCTCCCTTATATCCTTACCATCTATTTTAATGCTTCCTTTAATAACTTCATAGAGTCTGGGAATTAAATTTGTAATCGTAGTTTTCCCTGCCCCGCTCGAGCCAACCAGGGCTACCATAGTCCCTGGATTTACCGAAAAGCTGATATCTTCTAAAACCCGAACCAGTTTGTTATAAGAAAAATAGACCTTTTCAAAATCAACCTTACCTTTGATGCGCTCTAAATTAATAGCATCTTGCTTATCCACTATCTCCTGTTTCTGATCAAAATACTCAAAGATTCTTTGGAATAAAGCCAGGGACCGGGTAACATCAATATGAATATTTGACAGTTGTGAGACAGGTAAGTAAAGTCGACCCAGCAATGCTACAAAGGCTATAATGCTACCAATGGATATTTCTCCCTTGATGAATAAATATCCTCCATAAAAATAGATAAGCATCGGTCCAACCGCTATAAAGGTAGTTATTGTCATTCTAAACCATCTACCGACAACCGATTCTCTTATTTGCAGGCCTACAACCTCTTCATTTGTTTGGGCAAATTTTTTATATTCATCCTGCTCTTTAGTAAATATTTTGGTAAGTGTTGCTCCACTTATACTTAGGGTCTCCTGAATGATTTGATTAAGCTCGCTGATTTTTTCTTGACTCTTCGTAGCGATTTTCCATCGAGCCTTACCCACTTTCCGGGTCGGGATGATGAAGGCCGGTAAAACGAACATTCCTACAAGAGCGAGCTTCCAATTCATCATGATTAAGACTATTGCAGTAGTAATAAGCACGATGACGCTACTTAAAGCATTGACCACCGTAGAGTTAAATATATCTTCAATTCCATCGATATCACTGCTCATTCTGGTTATAATCTCCCCGGGCTTGGCAGCGGCATAGAAATTTAGGAACATGTGTTGCAATTGAGCATACATTTGATTTTTCATGTTTAGAATTATATGCTTAGAAATCCAAACACTTAAATAGGACTGAGCTACCTGTAAAAGTCCAAGCAGTAACGTGGTACCTATAGAAATTAAGATAAATAGACTTAATAGTCTAAGATCCTTGTGCGGTAAAGCTTTGTCAATTATATTTTTAATCAGCACCGGCGGCACAAGCCCCAGCATTGAAGTTATGATTATTGAGGAGATGACAAAAAACATTCTCAGCCAATAAGGCTTAAAATAGCTTAATATCCGAGTGAGCAATTTTCTTGTAACCTTGGGCATCTCAATTTTCTCATCAGTAAATCTAAATCTGACGCTCACTTGTCGCATAATGGTCAACTCCTAAAACTTTGACAACTACTAACCTAAAATAATTATATCATAGTTGGAGCATTAGAGAATATATGGTTGGGTAACCCTTGCCACACGAACAAGTATGGGTCGCTTACTAAAAAAAGACCACGCGGTTAACCCTTCCAGATCGGGCCATCGTGATCTTTGTTCATTCTAAAAGTGTGTTAAACAAATGAAAAGGCGGATAAAACTTTAACCAAGTCTTAACTTCATTATGAACGTGGCTGCAAAAAATCCTGCTGAGATCAAGACGATAGTTGCCCCGGTAGCGGTTCCCCAAAAGTAGGATAAAATCAAGCCGGACACTCCCGAAATGAGAGCGATCAAAACAGAATAAACATGATATTGCCTCATGTTGTGAGCAATATTCCGCGAAGAAGCCGCCGGTAAAATAAGCAACGAACTTATAATTAGTATACCAACCCATTGTATCGAAATTGTGACGATAACCGCCATAATCATGGCAAAGAGGTATTCATAAAAACGTACACGAATCCCTCGACTGCTTGCCAAAGATGGATTCAAACTTGCCAACAGAAGCTTATTAAAAATAATAACCCATAAAGCAATAACAACGACAAATACAATGCCAAGAGTCAGCAAGTCGGAAGGACTAATGCTCAGCAAATCTCCAATCAGATAAACCGAATATTTGGTAAATCCTCCATTCCGGGAAAGTATCACGATCCCCAGCGCAACAGCCGTAGAAGAAAACACTCCAATGATCGTATCAGTTGAAGCAGTGTTTGCTTCTTTGACCACTAAAATTGCGATGGTAATCAACACCGAAAAAAAGAGCATCGACCAAATTGGATTATTGATGCCTAAAATGACACCAATGGCAATCCCAGTCAGAGCAGAGTGACCCAAAGAATCCGAAAAGAAGGCCATTCTGTTATTGACGATCATTGTGCCAAGCAAGCCGAAAATCGGCGTAACCAATAATACACCCAAGAGAGCGTTCTTCATAAATTCATGCTGAACCCAGCCAAAGGGAAGTAAGACGTTCACCAAACTATACCAAATGTGCATTATCCACCCTATCCTTCTCATCCCTTTGGTAACGTTTCGCCCAATCTAAACCAAACGTTTGGATTACTTTTTGATTACTAAACACTTCTTGCGGTGTTCCGACACACTCAATCGTCTTATTATTCACAAAGGCTACACGATCAGCATACTCAGCCACTAGATTAAGATCATGAGAAACCAAGATGATTGAGAGGTCGTAGTTTTCTCGGAGTGAAGAAACTGTTTTATAAAACAATTCCAGCCCTCTCTGATCAATGCCCGAGACGGGTTCATCCAGAAGCAAAAGATGAGGAATTGGATCAAGAGAGAGCGCTAGTAAAACCCTTTGCAACTCCCCACCGGATAGGGCGCCTAAGCGTTTATCGATTAGATGTTCCCCCTGAGTTTTGGCTAAACTTTTTTTAACCCGCTCACGTATTTTTTTCGGATAAGTAAACCAAATGGGTATCTTCGTCTGAGCCGCTGCAAATAAATCAAGTACACTGGTCGGAGAACTAGCATCCAAATCAAGCTTCTGGGGAACATAACCCATGGAGGGTCTAATGGTTCCTTCGTCTTTAGCATCCAGAAATAGCAACTCACCAGTATGGGGAATGTCTCCCAGAATAGCCTTCAAAAGAGTGCTTTTTCCCGCACCATTAGGGCCGATGATCGCTGTCAAATCCCCACAGTGAATGTGGAGATTGACATCCCTCAATATTTCTATCCCGCTCCGTATTACCCCAAAACTATTGATTTTGGTGCAACACAAACCACATTCGCAGGAACCTTGACAATCGTGTGTACAATTATGATGTTTCATTTTAACGCCTCTTGTAATGATTTAAGATTACTGTCCATAATATTAATATAAGCATCGGCATCCATAGGGCCCGTCACGACTGGGTCGAGCGAATAAACTTTAGCACCGGTCTCCTTCGCAATTGTCTCTGCCGCTTTTGTCGAATATTGTGGTTCTGCAAAGAGGGCTTTTACTTTGAGACTATTGACCTTGTCTATCGTCGCTGCTAACTCTTTGGCACTCGGTTCTGAACCCGGTTCACGTTCAATGACCCCAACTATATTCAAATTAAATTCTTTAGCGAAATAAGGAAAAGCCTCATGAAATGTCACGATATCACGGTTTTTGACGCCGTCCAAGGCTTGATGCATTTTATCTCTTTCTGCTTCCAGCTTTTTGATGTAAGCATTAGTATTTTCCTTATATTTTGTGGCATTAGCAGGATCTAACAAAAAAAGTTGATCTCCAATATTACCGACCTGTATAATAGCATTAGAGATACTTACCCATACATGCGGATTATCCCCTTCATCGCCTGCTCCTTTAATTAACTGTATACCTTTACTGGAATCAATGATTTTCAAATTTGGCATTTGACTCGTAACCTTATCCATGAAAGACTCCATTCCTGCGCCATTGGTAATAAAGACTTGAGCTCCCTCCAGGTTCTTCATGTCGTCAGGAGTAACTACATAATCATGAAGGCATCCGGTTGTAGGCTTAGTCATATCAATAACTTTAACATTAGGCATGTCCTTGGCGACATTTAAAGCAAAAATATACATAGGATAGAAAGATGCGGCTATGGTTATCGGCTTTTCGGTATTGTTCGTAACTGGGCTCGCTCCTGAGGCTTGACTAACGGTAGCCTGAGATTCCTTGTTAGTCCCACACCCGCTTAATATCAACAAACTCAATATAATTAGACACAGGACTTTAAGAGACCTTGAATGCATTAAATACCCTCTTTTCCATTTCCAGTTAAAATAATTTGCAAATGCCTACCATTCGCTTCTATATTAATAATACACTCTCCTTTGAAATTGTAAACCATTTCTTTCCTCCTTGTAAGATAGATATAGGGTTGATGGTTTAAAACCAACCCGAACGTTCCTTGATAACTCACACTTTAATGTTCAGATGAATTAGTTGACACGCTTTGATCTCAACCACTAAATATCGTGGTATAATCACTTTTT
>JARLHW010000096.1 GCA_031292075.1 Desulfosporosinus sp. | reverse complement strand
TGCGAGACGAGACGGCACAGAGACTGGTAAGTTTTTATGACGTTGGGTTCCAGCCACTTGCAGCGGTTTGTGGTGCCATAGTGCGAGACGGTTTCAATTTTGAACAGGCCCATGTGCCATTTACGGTGACAGAGCGTATGTGCCGAGCATTGGGTCCTCTCATATTCAAAGACATAACTACTGGAGACCCCATTATCTCTGCGGTAATTGGCAGCAACATGCTCTACATTGACTGCGAGAAAAAAGAAAAGTACGGGGGTGTGATATGGGTCAAAGCGATCAAATAAATTTTGAGGGAAATCGTCATTGTGTTTTTTTTTTTATTTAAATTAAAAAATGGCGGCAAAGCTGACCACCAATCAGGGGGACAGGCTAAAGGCGGTGTTTGAAAGTGTCCGGGACTACATTACCGAAGTGAGGATCATCTTCCGCGAGGCGGGGTTGGAGTTTGTCGGACAAGACAAGGCTCATCTCGTAGTTTTCCGTTATGTCATCATCGCCAAGAATATCAAGGCGGTTGGCGGATCATACGAATTCGACAGCCCAAACCCGATTGAGGTGTGCGTCAAGACGAGAGCCATTGCTGCGCATCTACGGTGCTCGTCGCCGCGGGACATCATTTCTTTCGAGATAGACCCCAATGTGCCGGACAGATTGATCTTCAACGTCCAAAATAGGGACAAGATTTCCAGAGCGGAAATAGTGCTTCCTATTCCAGACGATCCCGAAGTCAATGTAGAGGAGTTCAACTCGCTAAAGTGGTATGGCGCAGTAACAATGTCCTCTGCGCTGTTCCACGATATGATCCGAGACCTATCATCGGCAGACCCCAACCCGCCTCTTGTCACCCTGACCTGCGACGGCTACATTTTCACCTTGACGGCAGACGGGCTCATGTCCAGGGTAACATTCACCGTGACAGACAAGCAGGTCCCGCCATCAAAAAAGATCAAAAAAGAGGAGGAAGAAGAAGAAGAACATTCAGAGGGGGAGGTGCAAGATGATCTGAGCAACGGCGGTGTACTGTTCAGGAGGAGCGCTGTTAGTCAGTGGCCCGTCACGGCTACATACCCTATAGCCTTTATGCAACGCGTCGCCAAGGCTAAAAACGTTTGCAGCAAGATCTCGATCCTGCTCCGCGCGGAATACCCAGTGGCCTTTGTTTACGACTCCCAAATAGGAGTCCTGACATACATCATCTCGCCGCGTACTGAAGAGGATATCGGCGACCCTGCACCCCCTCCGGGCGCGCATAAGAGGCCACTACCTTCACCTACGGCGCCGGCAGCGACAATCCGCGGCTCTTATGGGCAACGCCAGAAAAGGAAGAGGATGCAGCAACCAGCCGTCGACGACGAAGGCGGAGAATCAGCCCTTCCTGCGCTGCCGCCTATTGGTAGGATGGAAGACGAGGACGACATTGCAGAATCAATACTTGCAAAGAAATAAATCAGAACCCAAACCCAATAACGGATTCCATGGATCTTAATTCGGTTCCAGGATGGGATGCCTCATCTCTTTTGTTGAACCAACCAGAAGATGATAGATCTCGTGCTAGAACTGAACTGCTCAGACGCCGAGCCGAAACCGAGGCACAGATTGCAGCCGAGGTCGCCACGAGTGGCTATAAAAAGTTCAAACAACGCTACAATATCGACCCAGATTTCAAGTTAGGGGCGACATTGCAGTTCTTCCAGCATCTCGCCGGCCCATTGTTTGCTACGCAGTCTGAACAACAACAAGTGTCATTTGGGCCGTCTACTGCACCCAGAGCAAAACGGGATAGAGATGAAATTGGTCAATACGCTCGTTTTACAGAAAAGACAGATGACACCAGTCTGTTGTGTGGTGCGCCACAGGGAGCAAAACTCTATGTCTTTGATATGGAAGGAGTGAACAATACCTGCCTATTCAATGCCATAGCATTTTGCCTGAACGTCATATGCTACCGGTCAGACGTAACGGTGTTAAATCAAGTCACATGCAACCAACATTACACTGGACCTTTACTCAGGAAAGAAGCCGTGTCGTTCTTGTACAGAAAAGCTCCCGACGGTTCTTTTGTTG
>JARLHW010000095.1 GCA_031292075.1 Desulfosporosinus sp. | reverse complement strand
TCCCGCTGTGACGAGGCTATCCATTGCCGTTTTAAATCCGTCTGGTGATTTCGTAGCTGTTGACATCGCAGTTTGAATGGCAGTTTCTTGAGTTTGAGTGATCGTACCTGCTGTTACAAGACTATCCATTGCAGTTTTTAGCCCATTGTTATGTCCTTGTTTAAAGTTTCCTTTTGCTGAGGTCATGGCAGTTTCAACAGCTGTTTCTTGAGCTTGAGTAATTGTTCCCGCTGTGGCGAGGCTATCCATTGCGGTTTTAAATCCGTCTGGTGATTTCGTAGCTGTTGACATCGCAGTTTGAATGGCAGTTTCTTGTGCTTGAGTGATCGTACCTGCTGTTACAAGACTATCCATTGCGGCCTTGGATCTACCGTTATGTCCTCGAGCAAAGTTTCCTTTGGCAGGGGTCATAGCGGTTTCGATGGCAGTTTCTTGTGCTTGAGTAATTGTTCCCGCTGTGACGAGACTATCCATTGCCGTTTTCATTCCGTCAGCTGTTTTTGTTGCCGTGGACATTGCAGTTTGAACCGCTGTTTCTTGTACTTGAGTTAACGTACCGGCTGTGACGAGACTATCCAAAGCAGTCTCGAGTCCACCGTTATGTCCTTTATTAAAGTTTCCCTTTGCAGATGTCATCGCAGTTTCAACAGCAGTTTCTTGTGCTTGAGTAATTGTGCCCGCTGTTACTAGACTATCCAAATGGCTTTGAAACCAGCCGTTAACTCCGTATGACTGGGTTTGAGGAATCCCTGGAGTTTGTACTGTATTAATGCTTGACGTGTCTGCAAAAACTGAAGTTGTCGATAAAAGTGTAGTAATAGCAGCAACCATCACTATTGTTTTCATTTTATTTTTTTTCGTCATTTTAAATAACCTCTTTCCAATTAAAATTTTATTTAACGTGGAAATCGCAGTCATATTACCCTCTAAAGCTAGTGGGTGATAATCATTTGCTGTATTTATAATAATATATAATTGTTATCGTCCCGTGACCAATTTATGGAGAATGTGTTAAGACAAATGGGAAATATGGATAAGCTCTCCTCCTTTTCCAATGAGTAAGTCAAGCTGCTTAGAGATGCCTTTATATACGCCTCCTCACACTTTTCGATTATCATTTTCCCTTTTTCATGGTGCTTGGTCCAACAATCAATAATATAGTAGTAGTTCAATAACAAACGACCAATAGTGGCCGTTTGTTATTGCTAAAAGACCCTTCTAGCTCCGAATTCTACTGACTCCCAGTACGGGCCAATAGGGTAAATTATTACTCCCAAAGAACTGAAAGCATTGATAAACTAGTCGTTTCCGATATAAATGCCAACATGATCAACTGTTCCGTTATTTTCTATGGAGAAAAATATCAGATCACCCGGTTCTAAATTGTTAAAGTTTTCTGGTGTTCCCACAGCAGCTTGGTCATACGAAACTTGTGGTAGAGTAATTCCGTTTTGGGCAAAGACATACTGAACAAAACCTGAACAATCAAATCCTGTGGTAGGAGACTCCCCACCCCATAAGTAAGGTACCCCAATATATGTTTTTCTGTGGCTATAATGGCATTAGCCTTAACAGCATGAGCGTATGCACTGTTTATAGAGTTGGCTGTGATTGATCCAACTATGCCATCTGCTCTTAAAAAATTTACTGTCAGAAAAGCAACTACTTTTGGCTCCGTATATACCGTCTGTTTCACCAACATTATACTCAAGATAATTCAGTTCAGTTTGTAACTGGACTACTTCGGAACCTGTTGAACCTGTCTTTAGTAAGGTGCCACCTGGTGTGGTTGCTTAGGCCGTTTGAGCTAAGCCTAAAACAAGAAAGGTCGCAACCACAAATAAAAGGACACACCGGGCATTTATTGTTCTCAATTAGCTACTTTTCGCAGGGTCCATGCAGCACGCCTCTCTATTACATCTATAGACTCTCGGCATTCGCCGAGGCAGTTGAGACAAGGGTTTCCTTGAACCAACCTTATAGTATTCCTCCTACTTTAGTGGGAGGAATTTTGCTTTTTCATTGAGTTAAACTGGAAATTACCGTGGATAAATACTTCCTCAATGTGCGTAAAAACGGCTAAGAACACTTGACTTTCTCAAATCGTCTCCATAATCGAACGACGAGGGATTTATATCCTTTGATTGTAAAATATGGGGTTATCCATTTGAAACCAATACTGATTTCTCATGAGACTTATCAAGATTCCATTCTACTGCGCCTCCGCGAGCATTATTCCGGCGGGATCTTCACCGTCGCCAACAAGGACTGGCCTCTAGTCGCAAAATTCTGGATGACCGATTTGTCATACATTACCAAGCTACTTGAAGATGAGTATGCCGCCAAAGGTCCCCAACCTCGTGATCCTGCTTCCATGCTCCGTTCGTATCTTCTCTTTCTAATGACAAAACCAGAAATAGGCATTACCGATTGGATTAGCGAAATGCAACTAATTCCTTACTACGCTATCCTTAGCGGATTCGAACCTGGCGAATTTCCTGGTGTTGGTACCTTTTACGACTTCTTTAAACGCCTTTGGGCTGCCAGTGGAAACAATCTCAAACCCAAAAAGCTGATGAAGCGTAGGCGGAAACCCAAGAAGTGCAAAAAGGGTGAAAAAGCTCCCACGACTACGCCAGGGAAAGTTAAACGTCTGGTCCAGTGGATGATTCGTCATTCTGATAAAAAGTTGGACTTACCAAGTGATCGGTTGTACCACTTTTTTCAGACTCAAATCCTTGAAGTTTCAGCGAATCTCGGTTTACTTGGAGACATGAACGCGCTTACTGTGGCCGGGGATGGAACACCCATCGCCACTTCTGCTCTTATTCGCAGTAAATCGACTTGTCAATGTCGTGCCCAAGGCCTTGCTGATTGCAACCATCCTCGTATCTACTCCCAACCCGATTGCAACTCAGGGTGGGACAGCTCAAGAGAGAAATACTTTAACGGCTACCATCTCTACATGATTTCCGCTGCAAATAGTTACTACGATTTGCCACTGTATCCAAGACTGCAACCTGCTTCCAGACACGATGCTGTCAGTTTGGTGGTTAGTTCGGTTGAATTCAAGCAACGGTTTACCTTGGGCACGGTGGAGAAAATGCTGTTAGATGCTGCTCATGATGCTGAAGCCATTTATCTCCTGCTCGATCACCAAAACACGGAGCCATTTATCGATTTGAACAATCGAAGTAAGAAGAACACTAAGACCGGTGGAGATATCCTGATTTCACCAAAGGGGGTTCCCATTTGCTCAGCGGGTTTAGAGATGAAGCCTAATGGCCGCGACAACCTCCAAAATCGTCAAAAATGGCGTTGTGCTCGATCCCACGGTATTGAAAATTCCTGCCCTGCCCCTTGTTCCAAAGCAAAATTCGGACGTACCTACCACACCCACTCGAAAGATAATTTACGATTGTTCCCTAAGACACTTCGTGACTCCGACAAATGGAGATTGATCTACAAAAGTCGCTCATCCATTGAGCGATCGAACAAACGTGAAAAGATCGATTACAAGTTGGAAGCCGGACGGCATCGTTCTACTAAAATGTGGTACGTCCGCCTCTACGGTATTATGATGTGTCAACACATGGATGCTTGGTATTCTCATTCGAAAGAGAACTTCGCTGATCTTAAGACATTCATTTTCCCCAGGACAGCTTAACAATCTTTTGTGTTTTAAAAGGAAGACTGTGACGCTTATTTGCCATGCTCATCTTTAAAAAGCATCGCTGTTTACCGCATTTCTCTTTGAGGTTCATTAATTCCCAGTTATTTTTTGGGAATTTACCCGTTTTAGTCCTCGTAATTCCGAGAGGCTATCATCTTTCATTTCATCCACCTCACAGTACATGTATTTGAAAATCAACGTCCTCAATCAAGTTGTTAAGAAATAGTGAAAGAATTGTGAACTTTATCAGAATGGCTATTTTAGATTAATAAACTATTCGATATTGAATATGAAGCTGCAAATGAAAGGAGCAAAACAAATGAGTAGTATTAGTCCTGTTTCTTCACAACAATATTCAAATGTATCACAAAGCCAACAAACAGATCAAACTACTGCTGTTAAAAAACATCACCATCACCACAAAAGCCAACAAACATCTGATACTCAGAATTCTTCGAGTTCTTCATCACCACAAGATATTTTGGAACTTGGAACCCAAAATAGTAGTCAGCCAATTACTTATTCGAAACCTGCAAATCAAGCGCAAGCAACTCAGCTTCCAATCCCTGAATAAGCCCATCATGGCTAAGTAAGATTTTCTCCAACAAGTTTATAGTTTGCTAATTATTTGCCAAATACAGATAATGTGAATTGCCCTCCCACTGAAAACAGTAGGAGGGCTTTCTAACTATTCTTCTATGCTGGTTGCTCTACTTGTGCGGTAACTGTGGTAGGAACCCACACATAATACACCTATCAACGTAAGAGGAGATGAGAAGTCTGAAATGGGGTAGTAAATGTATCCACCAAAGTAAAAAGGCATAGCAAATAAAGCCATCTAAAGGATGGCATCGTGGTAAAATATGGGTTAAGGAAGCATAGTTAAGTAACCAACGGCATAATACGGTAACCTTACTTCGCCAATAAAATCGCTTGTTCTACCGTGATTTCGCGACTTACTAGAGAAACATCAGATTTTTTATACAATTCTGCGTTATATGGTTCTTTCTTCTTTAAGATGTTATAGATGGCCGTTAATAGCATTCGCGCAATAGCAATAATTGTCCGTTTGTGACCTCGACGTTTTTTAAGTTTTAAGTAGCGGTTTCGGATTTCAGGATGCTTCTCACTTTTGACTATAGCGGTAGCACACTGTACCAAAAGTGGCTTGATGTAACAGCCCGCTCTTGAAATCCTTACTGATTTTTTCTTGCCAGCACTCTCATTATTTGTGGGAGTAAGCCCCGCCCAGGAACAACAATGCTTAGCTGTCGGAAACACGTCCATGTTCACACCGATTTCCGAAACCACAGTAATGGCGGAAAAGATGTTTTTAAATGAACAGTTAGGATCAAGTTGATTTCTTCTGAGTAGGGCTTGGCAAGGGAAAGAATGATGCGTTCCAGATCCGCTTTGCGGGATTCCAGATCTTCATAGTGCTGTTTGATCACCTTTAATTTAGCAGCCTGTTCGGGTGCAATAAACCCCTCAATGGCGAATTCCAGTTCAGGAAGCTTATCCTTCATGGAGCCATGGATAAGTGGTTCAATGTCAAACGAAGTGTCCAAAGGATTTTCTAAGATCTTTTCAATGATGTTCATGGAGCTTTTGCCGAAGGTATCCGAAACCACATTTCCAAGTTGAATGTTAGATACGGTTAGACAGTTTTGAAGACGGTTCTTCTCGCTTGACCTAAAGTTAGTCAGTTTAAAACGATAACGCATCAGGTCACGAAGTTGTCTGATAGCAAGTGGGGGCATAAAGCTTCCAGCTACTAGGTCATGCTTGAATAAATCGGCAATCCATTGCGCATCCTTTTTGTCCGTCTTTTTACCGCGGATCGCTTTGACGTATTTCGGATGCGCCAACGTGATCTTGCAGGAATCTTCAAGAACATTGAACACAGGAATCCAGTATTTACCTGTAGATTCTATACAGACATCTTTGCAGTCATGTTCACAAAGCCATTGTGACAGCTCTTTAAGACCTTTCGTGTAGGTAGAAAAGCGATGGCGTTTGTAAGTCGTTACCCTTTTGTTGGTGGAAGCAATGCAGGCAACAACAAAGGTTTTGTGGACATCTATTCCACAGCAGATGGGATAGACAACATTGACTGATTGCCCAGCAATAAACGAGTACTGTTTAAACAAAGATAAGTCTGCGTGCTTGAAGTCACACTTATTTGTGCTTGGAAAGGCAATCTACACATATAAAAGTGCGGTTACTCCATGTTGGAGCAGCCCACTCACCTCCGCGTGATTTGTAGTTAACTGCTACCCCTATGGCTATAGATTAAATAAAAAATCGCCCAAAGCCAACGTATTTCATTACGTTTTGTGCCTTGAGCGAAGCGAAAGGAATGGATATAAAAATGAAACGAATTAAAATTGGAATCGCATTCATTTACAATGTTCGGTCTATTAATAGGAACAGCCAGTGTCGCAAGCGCTAAAACTACATCCCCAGTACATCATGCAAAAGTATCGCAGACAATAACCAAGAGTACACATCACCAAGCGAAGAGCCAAGCTCCCAAGAAGTCAGTCCATAAGTTCGCCAAAACGATCAAAACAGTTAAGACCGCAAACTAACCAACCACTCTAGTAAACATGTTGCGAAAAATGCTTAAGTAACCAAAGTCCTCGGCTATGCCGAGGGCTTTTGCGTATTTTAGACGTATCTATGCACCCACCAAAATTAAGTTAATGTCGCAACTCGCCCCAGACGTTCTACAAGTAAACTTCTAAAGTGTTCATAATATTCTCGATGGAAATACTAGGCATCTTGCGGATAAAGATAAGCGAGAAGTCTCTCTAATTTATTTTCAAGTATTTGACTTTAAATTGACCACGGAACGAATTTTTCAAACAGTTCCGGATGGTGTGACTCTTTTCTAATCTTTTTACCAACTATGGTGCTTGTGAGTTGAGGACGTAGATGTTGAAGTCGATGATTTCTTTTTCCAGGATTTAGATTTTTTTGTCCATTGACTACCGTTACTAACCTTAATTCTTTCGCCAGGATAGATTAGATTAGGATTACTAATTTTAGAATTTAAGGACATCAAATTACTAACCGTTGTATTATAAGCCACAGCAATACTGTGCAGAGAATCTCCTGATTGAACTGTATAGTACATCGTACAGTACCTCTCTATTACATATTTTACTATACATATGTATATGACAGGACAAATTTTTTCCGTGCATGTACTCCAAAACTCACTTTCGCAGAGCGAAAGTAATGGTACAACTTGGTATTAAGAGGAATAATTATCTATTAATATGCTTGTTGACAATAGAAAACACCTTATTTCTTTGGTATAGTGAATTTGTACAGAACCCACTACCCGTTAGAAAGAAAGGTGTCTTCTTAGTTCCCTTGTTATCTTCCACTAAAAAACAAGCATGCCCCAGCAATGTAATCTTCATTGATTGTTTTCATCTCCTTTTTTACTATTTTCTACACTACCATTACGCGCCAACTCAATAGTGTTACCAACAAGTCCCTTAGCCTTCATCTAAAGAATTTGAAATATTGGAGATCGCCGTGCTGTCTATAATTTCTTAATTTCACTTCTTAACACAATCTTCATACCCTCTTCATAGAATTAACATGTTTCTATTCTATTATTATTTATGTATCATTGGTAATTTTGACCAACACATAATTCCGGTAAAATGGAAAAGCATTGGTGTAGTAGAGTTATATCCCCTAAAGTACTCACGATCACTAATAATACAAGGAGGAAAAATAAAGTGAAGCAGACTCAATCACATAAATCAACCAAAAAGCCCTTGATAGTAGCTGGTATGTTTTTGTCTTTAGCCATAATCGGAATTGGTGGTTGTGGTGCAACAACCCCAACTTCTGCACCTGCTACATCAACAACACAATCATCGACTGCTACTCCTTCTGTATCTGGAACACAACCCTCGTCTTCTAGTCAGGGACAAACTGACCAAAAACCAACACAAAATCCAGCATTTAAAGCCACAATGGATATAAGTCGTCTACAAAGAGATCAACAAAACCCGTTAACCAGCGACCAAAAAGCTAAGATCGAACCTATTTTACAAGATCTGATTAGTACACTTAACCCAAGTCAAGACATTTTACAACAAAAAGCTGATGCGATAAATGCTGTATTTACTGACCAACAAAAAACCTATTTAGCCACACCGAGAACTCCCAATGGAAATAAGCAGAACACAAACAACCCAAATGGAAACTCAACAAATGGGAATAAACCTCAAGGAGAAACTGGTAGCAAACATACTGGAAGCGCCCCAAACCCACAAGCCATGTATCAACAGGTTTTGGATTCTTTAAAAAAATAACTTTGAGGGTTTGTTCAACTATGACGCTATTATAGAATTTCAGACTTCTTCTGCATGTTGGAAGAGAAGGCCTGAAATATCTATAAATAGCGTCAATTTCTCTTCTGGGAGAGCTATGCACAATTAGATTACCCACTAATTTTCCAGGTGCGCGAACGGGGGACCCGTCAAATTTTAAAAAACGAATACCTTTTCAGCGGCCTAAGATTAATTTCCCTTTATGAATTGGTTTGGGATGCCCCCACTGTGCTTGCTTTCAATTGAGCGGCAGAATTTCCCTCAAAGTGCCGATCTCCAGATATATCCCATGGATATATCTCATCAAGCCTCCGATGAAAATCTTTTTGTACATCTGGGTCTGCATTTCGCCTAATTAATCTTCATCAACACTGAATGCTAAGCCTAATTCTTTCTTCCACGTCTTCTAATGACTTAGCACCGAGGTTACGCATCTTATTCATTTCTGCTTTTGTCTTTTGCGTTAACTGATCAAGGGTGTCAATCCCCATCCGCCTCAAACAGTTATAGGCACGAACAGACAGATTACGATCATCAACTAACATTTTAAGAATTTTGCCCTTAGATTTCTCCTTTTTTCTACCATGGTTTCAGCATCTTCGGGTTTGTCCGTGGGTACCATGAAAAGACTCAGATGATCATTCAGAATTCTGGCTGCCGTACTAATCGCTTCCTCATGTGAAATACTGCCATTAGACCATGCTTCTAGGGTTAACTTGTCATAGTCTGTGACTTGACCGACACGGATAGGTTCTACATCGTAGTTGAACTTGTAAATTGGGGTAATGATTGAGTCAATGGGAATAACTCCGATGGCATCCTCAGGCGTTTTAGAAACGTAGCCTTTGCCGCGTTTAACGGTCATTTCCATAAATAATGGGCCATCTTTATCTAATGTAGCAATCTTCAACTCCGGGTTCAAAATCTCAATATCTGGGTCACTTATGATGTCAGCAGCCTTAACCACACCACAGCCGGTTATGTACAGCCGAAAGGTTGTCTATAGCTGGGTAGATATCTTGTAAGGTCGAACGAATCGTCAGTATTGGTGGTAACCTGCTTGATTATGGTCGAAAGATCCTACTTAGGTAATTAGCGATCTATATTGGTGTTATGTAAGATCATTACGTGCTCTTGTACATATACCCTTCAAAGCCGCTAGAGATAGTGGCTTTTTTGCTTGACATAATACTTGATCAGGTAGCTGAAAAATTGCAGAATCCCATTAAGGGCGCCTTCCCAGACACCCCAATCCTCCAACACTCCATTCAAAGCAGCTGGGTGTGCCGGGAGAATGGTTTATGTTTGGCGTTGGAACGAGAGGACAGATCTACCGCAGTTTGGTCTCCGAAATTGCCAAGGAAGCCAAGTAAAACCTTTTAATTAAGGCGGAGAGTGCCAACCAAGAGATAGGACTAATCTAAGAGGAACACATCATTACCATAGTCTTTGACCAATCGAAGTATTCAACCTCTAGAGGATAAGATCAAGTATTTCATATTAAAGCGACGGCTATTTTGACAAACATTGCTTGGTATTTTATTATCTATATTAGACTATATCTACTATAGGAGAATGTCTTATGCTAGACTTTAATAAGTGTCCCTGTTCGGGAAGTAATCTTGACCGATTAATCCAGCCGTTGATTTTGACGATTCTCGCCCAGAAAGACCTGTACGGCTATAAAATTGTCCTGAGAATCGCCGAATCACCCATGTTTAATGGGCAGAAACCCGATGCAACCGGTGTTTATCGTTTTCTGAAGGCCATGGAGCAACGCGGGTTAGTTGTATCCTCCTGGTCTTTGACTGACAATGGACCAGCAAAACGTTTTTTCCATATTACGAATGAGGGCAAAGAGTGCCTTTCCCACTGGATTGATACCTTGGAAGAATACCGTCAAGTCATCGGAATGATGTTAGAAGAAGCACGCAACGTATTCGATAAAGTCGAGTAACTAAACTCTTAATCATTAACGAATTTAGTGCAAATTTTTATCAGGGGGGATTTATGTGTCAATTACTAATTTATTATTATCTGTTCAAGAGGGAAAGCTTTTAGACCAAAAAGATGCAATAACATTATTGAATGTCGATTACGACACCAATGATTTCTACAGGCTACTCTCCGCTGCCAATTATTTGTCTCGAACTGAATACAATAATAAAGGGTTGGTTTTTGCTCAAATAGGTATCAATGCAGAACCTTGTTCAATCAACTGCAAATTTTGTTCCATGGGACAAAACCACTATTCCTTGCCCGTTACAGGAAGAAAAACCATTGATGAGATAGTATTAGAGCTCGATTTATTACTCAGCAGTGGCATTAACGACTTTTTCTTAATGACCACAGCTGATTATCCAGTTGATGATTTTATGAACATTGCTAGAGTCGTAAAAAAGCACTTACCTGACAATATCAGATTTGTTGCTAATATTGGTGATTTTGATCGTTCAACAGCAAAAGAGCTTAAGGAAATAGGTTTTACTGGAGTTTATCACATTAATCGATTAAGAGAAGGTGTTGATACCACTATAAAACCGGAGACCAGAATAAATACTCTTAATGCGATCAGCGATGCTGGGTTGGAATTATACTATTGTGTCGAGCCTATTGGACCCGAGCACACTTATGATGAACTAGCGGCAGAAATGATTCGAGCAAGAGACTACAGAGTTGATGTTATGGCAGTTATGAGACGTACACCTGTAAAAGGAACACCATTATTCGAAAAAGGGCGAATCTCAGCCATAGAATTAACAAAAATTGCTGCTGTAGCCCGACTTGTAACTCGTCCTCGGAGAGCAATGAATGCACATGAGGTTACTCAAATGACTTTACTAGCTGGTATTAATCAACTTTATGCAGAATGCGGAGCTAATCCAAGAGATACTGAAGCTCAAACTGAAAAGAGTAGAGGCTTCTCGGTTACAC
This sequence comes from Desulfosporosinus sp., assembly GCA_031292075.1. Taxonomy (GTDB): domain Bacteria; phylum Bacillota; class Desulfitobacteriia; order Desulfitobacteriales; family Desulfitobacteriaceae; genus Desulfosporosinus. The sequence goes on along the minus strand of JARLHW010000095.1, from coordinate 34,542 downwards.
AAGCTTGGAACATGTTATGGGAAGCCGGTTATGATTCTACTAAATAAAATATCTAACAAAAATAAATACCCGGATGGAGCCATTGTTACTTACGGCCAGCACAGTAAATACCTCATACTTCAACTTGCGCCAGTACATACCCCAAGGGGGCATAAAATTACTACCTATCGCTTTTAGTGTTATTAAAATAGTCTTCGATACCACTCAATATTGCAGTAGCTATATTTTGCCTAAAATTACTGCTAGCTAGCTTTTTCTCTTCATCAGGATTTGAGATAAATGCTGCTTCTGTTAGTATCGCTGGCATTTTTGTGTTTTTTATTACATAGAACGGAGTATCATTAACGCCCCTATCCGTTGTACCCAAGTATTTTATCAGCTCGTCTTGCACATTGTTAGCAAGTTGCTGACCCTTGTCTGATTGAGGATTGTCTGAACTATAATAAGTAGCTGTTCCAGAAACCGCTGGATTAGTGAACGAATTGTTATGAATACTTACAAATATATCTGCTTTTGCATTGTTAGCTGTATCACACCTATACTGTAAGTCATTCATAGTGGTAAAGTTTGCGCATGCAGGTGAACTATCTGTAGTTCTAGTCATGATTACGTTTGCTCCATCCGACTTCAAGTCACTCTCAAGCATTAGGGCAATAGCTAAGGTATTATCTTTTTCCATTGTACCAGATGGACCAATAGCACCTGTATCCGGCGTTCCATGGCCTGGGTCGATGGCAATTGTTTTCCCGGCTAACAGAGTAGCTAAAGGATCAGTAGTTACTGCTGATACAGCTTTAACCGCAAGGTACTGCCCATAAACCCACCCGGTTTGGTTGTTATAGGTTACATTGTACCAATTGTTACTGTTTTTAGAAATTATATTGACTTGGGCGTTAGTGGGAATTGAGGTAATTACGTCTGCACTCGAATCGGCGGACACTCGAAGGTTTAGTGCTGTAGCAGCAGTTACGACTCCAACTGTTTTTTGTGCAGTTGTAGATGTTAATGAAGTTGACTGTGGCACACTGATTGTTGCAATCGAGTTGCTATCCGCATCAGATACTACACCAGTGCCACCTAAAATATATACAACACCGCTACTACTCGGGTCTCCTCTTGTAACTAAAATTGAATATATAGGAGTCGCGATACTTTGGGACATTGTTATTAATAATGGTGCCTTACTTTTTGAGGCCAAAACAGTTCCTACCATAGCATCCGGAAAATTCTCACCCGAAGCCATATAAACATCTGCTGAGGTATAGTAATCCTTTGAATAATTATATATTTTTGCCGAAGTGTCATACCTATCTACCCCGCCTAATCTCGTTTCTATAGATATTCCGTTACTTGTGAGTAGGCTAGTAGGTACTACTGCTTCTCCGCCAACAGCTATTACATGGGACGGTTTCTGTGTTTTGAAATAGTTTGCAACAGAATCAGGTAGTGTTTTAGTTATTAAAATTATAGGTATCTGACGAATCCCTGCAAAAGATGCGCTAGCTAGTGCATCTGGAAAGTTATCACCGTTTGCAACTATAACCGAGTCACTTTTAATCTTTAATGCTATCAGTGTCGATGTTTCGTATCTATCGCTACCTCCAACACGTTCATAGTAAATCTTAAGTTTATCCAGGTTGTTTTCTATGGCTGACGTAAGACATCCTTTTCCACCGAGCAGAATAACCTTCGTCGCTTTCAAACGCTGTAATTCTGATATAACCCGCGAATCTAAGGTTGTTCCGGCTGTCAGTAATATTGGGGCATTCAAATTAACCGCTAATGGAGTAGCAGCTATAGCGTCAGGATAATCATTTGACTCGTCCAAAATAACCGTATCCGCCGAGGTCCAACCTTTATTCGATGCGGCAATTGATGTGTCTATTCTATCATTTCCGGCTAGTCGTTGAACCGAGTATACAGGAGTATCTGCAAATGTGATTTGTGGATATGCTAATATTGCTACTGCAATAGCTATTAGTATTAGTGTTTTTTTCAATGGTTCCACCTATCCTTATGATTTTAATCCATAGTATGATTGGTATGAATTTCACTTTATTTCATAGTTAATTCTTCAACCTTTCATTAAATCCTGCAAACTTCGAGTAAATATTATCTTGTATCTCGTATTCCGGGAAACTAATTTTCCCAGTAAATCCATTACAATTCTTAATAATATATACAGTAAATAAATTGCATTAAACCATAAATATTGAATAAATTCTTAGTATTTAAAGGTTATTACTTCTATTTATGACATTTTAATTCTTTATTTGCAATTTATTATTGAATTATTATGCATTATATTGAGTATATATGAGTTTTCCGGAATACGAGTTGTATATCGACAAATTATTCAAAACCCACAATAAGGTAAAGACCTAACGTCGTTGTGACGTTGGGTCTTTACCTTATTCATTACTGGACACCACACTTTCCGAAAATTTTAAGAAAAACCCAAAACAACAAGCGCTTTGCCTGATTTTTAGAATAGTAAAAGTATTAGAAAAGTCCTGAAGGATATTATCGTAATTTGTCGAATTGTTACTGAATGCAAAATATCTTGAGGAAGAAGATGCCGACAATATGATAGACGTTAAACCAAGTTTCCGAAAATTTGTTCCCGTCAAACTTTCTTTAAAGTATTTTCTACTGGGTATTATTCTATTAGTTATTGTCGTTGGCCTTTCCTTGAAAATATTATATTTTACTCACTATACCAGTGCTGTACCTAATAAGCTCGCCTCATCTACCAATATGGCTTTGAATAGCAAGGGTTCTGAATCATTGGATCAATTAAGTCCCGCCATAACCTCCGCAGGGCCGATTAAAGTGGTATATGGGCTTCCGGAAAATCAGCCAGTAGTATATATCACTATAGATGATGGCTGGTATCCAAGCCAAGAAGTATTAAAACTAATGCAACAATATCATCTACCCATAACCACTTATCTCATAGAACAAGCTGCTCAGAAACATCCTGACTATTGGCATGAATTCGTAAATGCTGGTGGGAATATAGAAGACCATAATTTTAACCATCCTTTTCTGACTCATTTATCTTTGGCTGATCAAAAAAATCAAATTTATCAACCTATAGATTATTTCCGTCAATACGGTCCGCCACCAGATGAGTTGCGACCTCCTTACGGGGATTACAACTCAGAAGTCGGACAAGTAGCCCAAGCCTCCGGAATTAAATATATCGTAATGTGGGATGCAGAAATGAAAGACTCCACACTTAGCACAAGAAGCGGCCAGGGACTCAAATCCGGAGATATTATTCTTTTACATTGGGAGCCGGGACTAGATCAGGAACTTATAAAGCTGCTGAACATCATACAAAAACAAAATCTTGGTATAGCTGACTTAACTCAAGCTCTAAACGGAGAGCCTCTGATTATATGCTGGCTAAAAGCACCCATTCCGGTCTCCAAGCCAACACCAACAAAAACCACCATAAGCCGAACCACTGGTACTTCTGGAGTTAAGAGTACCTCGAGGAGTAAGTAGTTCCTAAAGTTGAAGTAAACTATGAATTACACAGAAATCAAAACCAACACAAATCAAGAGAAAATTCCTTGGAACGGTTGGGTAACTGGTACATACAGGCTAAATGGAGTATGCCCACAACGGAACGCCGACAGCTAATCGAAGTATTTATCCAAGAAACCGGCATCGAGCCAAGCACAGAATCACGGCAGATCATACTCGGAATGGTTTGCAAATAAGGTTCAATTAAACTATCCCAATATATGACGACCAAGCTATTCAATGATGAAACCAAGCTCAATATTTCAAGATTTCTTATTCAACGGGGAATGGATCAGCTGAAAAAACAGTAAGATGAAGAATATCTCTCAGGCACTCCGTGTTACTACGAGGTTCGCTTATAAAGCTGCTGTATACTAGAATTAACCCTAGCAATGACGCCCTCCTACGCAATCAATTCAACGTGGGAGGGCGTTGCTGCACTATGATATAACGGGCCACTGATGTGCGGGAGATGGCACCACCATATAGAATACTATACCAGGGGATCGGCTCTATATTCATATTAATTACAGTATGCGGGTTAATAACATAACACCGCCAACAATCCAGCAATAATATGCAAATGGCCGCATTGCACTAATCTCATTCTTCTTAAACCAACGCATTAAAATCCATACACTTATATAGGCAAATAATCCAGCAATTAAACCCCCTACCAATGACATTTGTAATAAGCCATGAACTCCCGATTTAAACAATTTAGGGAGTTCAAGAAGACTGGCACCTACAATTATTGGCGTTGCCAAAAGCATCGAAAATCGCGCAGATTCTTCGTGCTTTAAACCAGCCATAAAGCCAGCCGTCATACTAGCACCCGATCGAGAAAACCCTGGGACAAGGGCAAGTGATTGGAATAAGCCTATAACAAAGGCCTGACGATACGATAAATTCTTTATCCCTCGGGTCCCATGCCTGCGCATTTTCTCCCCAAAGTATAACAAAAATCCATTGACAATTAGGAAAATTGAGGCGCTCGTTACATTTGAAAAAATATTGGTTAAGGGCTTCTCAAATATGACCCCGATCAATCCAGCTGGGATAGACCCAATAATTATTAACTTTAGAAGTCTTCGAGCATTTTTTTCTCTTGGATCAACAACAGATTTAACAATTTCAATCCATTCACGCCCGAAATAAGTAAATAGAGCCAAAGCTGTTCCTAAGTGAAGCATCACCATAAACGGTAGAAAATTCACCTTTAGAAATTGTGGATCCAAATTCCAATGGAAGACATATGGGGTCAAGACGCTATGGGCAACGCTACTAACGGGGAACAATTCTGTTATCCCTTGAACTACGGCAATTATAAAGGTTTGAAAAACGTCATCGGCTTATGTTCCTCCCTAAAATTCTTTTTCTATGTGATTGGTCATTCAACCTACTCGTACCTTAAGGCGTCAATTGGGTCCATTGCTGCAGCCTTTTTCGCTGGGAATACTCCGAAAACAACGCCAATCGCGGCCGAAAAGCCGAAAGCTACTATCACAGAAATCGGAGAAATACTGGTGCTCATCTTTAAGGCCGTTCCTATTATGCTAGACCCAACAGTGCCTAGAGCAATACCGATACCTCCTCCCAAAACACTAAGCACGACTGCTTCAATGAGGAATTGTAGCAGAATATCCTTGCTTTTAGCCCCAATTGCTTTCCTAATTCCGATCTCCCGCGTTCGTTCAGTAACCGAAACGAGCATGATATTCATGATTCCGATTCCTCCGACCAGCAGGGAGATACCCGCAATTCCGCCGAGAAGCATCGTCAAAGTTTGTGTTACTCCTGTCATGGCTGCTAACGTATCGGCCTGATTTTGAACCGTAAAGTCATCAGCTTTACCAGCCTGGATCTTATGGGCTTGTTCCAAAGCTACCGTAATCTCATCTTGCGCCGTTTGCATAAGGGTCTCTGAAGAAGCCGATACTAGAATACTACGCAATGTCTTTTTCCCTGTTAACCGCTCCTGAACTGTTGTAATTGGTGCTGTAATCATATCATCACTACTCTGAAATCCGGTTGATCCTGTCGCAGTTGTCACCCCAATAACTTGAAAAGGTACGTTATTTATTTTGATGCTTTTCCCAATGAGATTAGCATTCACATCCCCCATAAGGTTTGTAATCACTGTCGGACCCAGGACAGCAACCCTAGCGTTGCTATCTACGTCTGCTTTTGTAATAAAACGGCCACTGGCAATAGAAACATTTTTAATTATTTCATAGTCCTGTGTGGTTCCGGTAATACTCGTTGAGGTGTTTCCCGAACCCAAGACCACTTGTGCATTTGTACTTGAAACTGGAGCAACTGCTTTTATAACCGTTCCAACCTGAATCTTATCAACATCTGTAATTACCAGGGTTGTTATGCTGCCAGCACCACCTCTAACTCCTCCTGAGTTTGATTGCCCTGGGCTAACCGTGAGAAGGTTTGAGCCGAGTCCCTGAATCTGGGATGTTATCGATGCGGTCGCTCCATTTCCTATTCCGACCATAGCAATGACGGCCGCTACTCCAATAATCATCCCAAGCATCGTCAATGCCGACCTGAGTTTGTTTGCTTGTAAGGCCCTGAGGGAAATCCGGATACTTTCAAATAAATTCACATTGCTGCTCCTTCCTCAATGACTTGCTCATGGTGATTCGTGTATTCGTTCGTTTCTACAATATGATGTCACAGAAACACAAGTCTTTTTTATAGCTAGGGCGCCTGATAGGTCAATATTAATTCTCACTACCAATGCATCTACAAGGTCCTCTGTATAGAGGCTAAAAAAGAAACGAAAAACCGTTCACTAAAGAGCAGTTTTTCGTTAAAATGAGTTTAAACATCCAGAGTTAGTTAAAATTATGTAAAAATCAATATTTAGGCACTCACCATCCCCTGTTTGTCCAAAAGACATTTTGTTGGCGATAACCCCTATGATGAAATGTATTTCCATTTGGTTCGTCACCTGAAGTCGGTGTTGTGCCTGTAGGCGTGGTTGTAGTTGTGCTTGTAGTAGGAGCACTTGTCGTGAATGACTCGCCATCCGTTCCTAGTGCGGAAGGAGCTATCAATACATTTCCATTACTGGATAACATAGCCTCCGATTGAACCTGATTCGTTGTATAATTTAAGGGCTCACCATTTACCGTTGCAGATTGGTATGACACTGTACCCATATTTGCTAAAGGATAAAGTCGGTCATTCTGAGTTGAAGGATCTTCGCTAATCCATTCTGCTGATGTTCCTATTCCGTTTGCATAGCTGGTATCTATTGTTACTGGAGAGATCGTTTGAGATGGCGTTTGACCATTTACAGTAAATGTCAAATTCCATATTGGATTTTCACCTGTTGTTTCAGCGATCATCGCGCTAATCGTCGAACCAGCCGGGACCGTCATTACGTTTTGTGCGGAAGATGGCAACTGCTCCCAAAATACCTCAATAACTGGTTGCCCGTTTTGAATTTGTTCAACAGTTCCCATTTGCAGGAGATCAGTTGACGATACTCCGCCTAATCCTATCCACTGTGCAGCTGCTGCATCATTTTGTTGACTTGCCGAGATATCGGGAACTGTCCAACTTCCAGATATACTTGTATATTGACCATTCGTAGAAGTAGGTGTATCAATGTATCCAGCCCAATTCTCGGATTCTTGTGTACCTGTAGGAAGATTTACATTTGTATTGTTGCCTTGAGTTCCTGAGGATTGCGAAGGTCTACGCCAATGATATCTGCCTAAAACATCAGTGGATGACTTTAAGTTACTAGAAGTATGTAACGGAACGCTATTTACAAGAGAGCACACTCCCAATCCAACTAACACTGCCGACGAGGCAATCTTCAGCTTTAACCTAGTTTTCATCATTTAATCTCCCCTTTCTTACAATATTAAATAACTGAACTAAAAAAAATTTGTGAGAACAGTCCATTACAGATCTCAATAGTTAGTCACTTTCCATTTATCCATATACATTTCATTATAGGCTATAAACCTAACCTATTTTTGAATCTTGATTAAATCTACATAAATTTAATCACTTCTTTTGCTGTCCACCCAAAAACAAAATGCGTTGGTGTGAGAATTTCCATCTTCTCAACAAACGCATTAAATATTTGCTCAAACATCCTAACCGTCCAGGTTCATCATTCACCAGTGAATATAGTGAAATTAAGTACAAATATTAATTCTTTTAATAATCCGATGGGCCCAGAGTTCAACTATGCTGAAGAATTCAAGAAGCTCGACTTGGAGTCCCTGAAAAAAGGCCTATATGTGTTGATGAATAACTCGCAGGATTGGTGGCCGCCTGCCGATTACGGTCATTACGGTCCATTCTTCATCCGGATGGCGTGGCATAGTGCAGGCACGTACCGTACAAACGACGGTCGCGGCGGGGCAGGGACCGGGAACCAACGCTTTGCGCCCCTCAACAGCTGGCCGGACAATGTGAACCTCGACAAGGCACGCCGTTTACTTTGGCCAATCAAGCAAAAATATGGAAAGAAGATCTCCTGGGCCGACCTCATGATCCTCACCGGAAACTGCGCTTTAGAGTCGATGGGAGTCAAGACATTCAGTTTTGGTGGTGGACGCGAGGATGTATGGGAGACGGAAGAGGACATTTACTGGGGAGCCGAGAGTGAGTGGCTAGGTGACAAGCGCTACTCCGGTGACCGGGATCTTGAGAATCCTCTTGCCGCCGTACAGATGGGTCTGATCTACGTGAACCCAGAAGGACCGAACGGTAACCCGGATCCCGTCGGCTCCGGCCATGACGTTCGGGAGACCTTCGCCCGGATGGCCATGAACGATGAAGAGACTGTCGCCCTCGTCGCCGGCGGACATACCTTCGGCAAGTGTCACGGTGCGGGCGATCCTACGCATGTCGGTCCAGAACCTGAGGCCGCTGGCATAGAAGAACAGGGCCTCGGCTGGAAGAGCAGCTTCGGCATTGGCAAAGGCGGCGATACCATCGGCAGCGGCATTGAGGGGGCCTGGAAACTGAACCCAACTAAATGGGACATGGGCTATCTGAAAGTGCTGTTTAAATACGAGTGGGAGCTGGTCAAAAGCCCGGCCGGTGCACATCAGTGGCTGGCCAAGGACGTGGCCGAAGAAGACATGGTGGTTGACGCCCACGACCCGTCGAAAAAGCGTCGGCCGATGATGACCACGGCGGACCTTTCCCTTCGCAAAGACCCAATCTACGAACCTATTGCGCGGCGCTACCAGCAAAACCCCGAGGAATTCGTGGACGCCTTCACCCGGGCATGGTTCAAGCTGACCCACCGCGATATGGGTCCACGTTCACGCTATCTCGGTCCTGAGGTTCCTGCAGAGGAACTGATCTGGCAGGACCCGGTGCCCGCAATCAATTATAAGTTAATAGATGAACAAGATATCATGGATCTCAAGGCTAAACTCATGACTTCTGACCTCTCCGTCTCCCAGCTTGTTTCAACAGCCTGGGCATCGGCGTCCACGTTCCGCGGCTCCGATATGCGTGGCGGGGCAAACGGGGCGCGCATCCGTCTTGCACCGCAGAAGGATTGGGAAGTCAACCAGCCAACTCAACTGAATACTGTGCTGCAGGTCCTTGAAAAAATCCAAACGGAGTTCAATAGTACACAGTCAGATCAAAAGAAGGTTTCTATCGCCGACTTGATCGTCCTTGGTGGATGTGCGGGTATAGAGCAAGCCGCAAAGAATGCCGGTCACAATGTGTTCGTTCCTTTTATGCCGGGACGTACGGATACATCACAGGAGCAGACCGACGTTGAGTCATTCTCGGTACTCGAACCGGTTGCTGATGGGTTCCGCAACTACCTGAAAACTAAATTTTCCGTATCAGCAGAGGAACTTTTGGTAGACCGTGCACAACTATTGACATTAACCGCTCCAGAAATGACAGTTCTGGTTGGTGGCATGCGCGTCTTGAATGCCAATTATGGACAATCTCAGCACGGTGTCTTCACCAAGCGGCCAGAGACGCTCACGAATGACTTCTTCGTGAATCTTCTCGACATGAGCACGACGTGGAAGGCGACCGCTGAAGACGAAGAAATGTTTGAGTGTTGTGATCGCCTAACGGGCGAACTCAAGTGGACCGGCACCCGTGTTGATCTAATCTTCCGCTCGAACTCCCAACTCCGGGCCATCGCGGAAGTCTATGCATGTGATGATTCTCAGAATAAGTTCGTAAAGGACTTTGTTTCGGCTTGGAATAAGGTGATGAACGCAGATCGTTTCGACCTTGCATGATTCGCAGGATAAACGACATTGAGGGCTTTTGAGAGAATAGCGCTAAGTACGTTATCGCATAGTAAAGGGGCGGCGGCGGCTGCCCCTTTGGTTTGAAATAAATGAAAGTGTAATAGCAATGTCAAAATCCATTAAAAAATACTTATTGGTCATTCTGGGAACGCTGTCACTAGGTATTATTGAATTATTGGTATTTTCCTACCTATACTGCCTACAACGCCGTTTTCTGTGCAATATTTTCAATGGGATAAAAGGCGTTTTAGAGCAACTTCAGGTATCAAATGATCAATAGTTTGTCATAGAATTACGATTCTGTGACATAAATCTGTGTAAACCTGTTGAAACCGAAAATATTAAACGGAATACCTTTTCGGTATCCCGTCATCTGTAAGGGTCTCTAAACGGCATCAAGCGATTTAATTTTTTCAAGTATAAATCCCATCATATGGTCAGCTTCTGCAACAGCTTCTTGCATATTGCTTTCCAGAATCTCAATCTCAAAGGTCGGATATAAGTAAATGTCTTGCAACAAAGAAAGAAAAGGGATACGCCAAAAAACAAAACGAATACTCAGTTCAGAGGCGCGGCGGCATAGGCGTGGTTGCTGCCAAAATTACCGATAAGACTGGGTTACTATTTAAAGAAACCATATCGTGGGAAAGGAAAGTTAGAGGGACGGGCTGAGACTGACCAAGCCTGATTCATAGTCTTTGACTCTTCGATAAAAGGTATTGGCTTTCATATCAACAAGCTCCATAGCCTTTAAAGCAGTTATCTTCCCTTCCTTCCATTCGCCATACGCTGATATAAAATTATTATTGGGAATTATTCTTTTCCTTCCGAATTTTACACCATTATTTATTGCAATCCGTATACCTTCCTCTTGTCTCTCCTTTATTCGTTTGCGTTCGTCTTCTGCCATGTAACTCAATAATTGCAAAATCAGATCGGATATCAAATTTTCTAATCCATTCATATCCTTATATTTTGTTGTATCCAATAATGGCATATCCATAACCACCATATTGACTTTCTTTACTCTGACAAGTTCCTGCCATTCATCTAATATCATCTGCTTGTTTCTGCCCAATCTGTCTAAGGACTTAACATACAAAATATCACCCTCCCTAAACATACGCTTCATCAATTGATACTCCGGTCTTTTGAAATCTTTGCCACTGGCCTTTTCAATGAAAATATAGTCATCTTCTATTCCGATCTCTTTAGCTGTAATAATTTGTCTTTCCGGAGATTGATCCTTGCTGCTTACTCTGGCATAGAAAAATTTTCTCACATTGGCCAACTCCCCCAACTAACTGTTTCATATATTATACAAGTTAGTTGCAATGCGTCAAATATATGTTTGTTATATATTTGACATACGAAAACCCCGTGTTTTTACATATGTCAAATAGTATACTATTTGACATAGAGGATAATATTGAAAAACCCAGTCTTCCTGTAAAATAGGAAAGACTGGGTTTAAAAGTTGCAATCTAATTTTGGCCTCAAGCCAGGGAAAAACCTTCGTTGCCCTCAGCTAAAGTTATATTACCAAGTTTATTGAAAAAAAGTGCCAAGTTCTTATTTCTTTCTTCCCGTTCCTTCACACTGTGGACAAGCTTTATTTTCTGAGTAAGGACATAATTTGTGCATGTTACTTTTATTTTGACAAATCCGAGACAAACAAATGGAGCATTATACCGCCTATATTAAAAATAATCCAACTTGGAGCTTTGCAGGTATTTACGCAGATAACGCCCTATCCGGCAAAAACGCTGCAAAACGACCAGAGTTTATGAGGATGGTCAATGACGCCCAAGCAGGGTAAGGTCATGATTAATACAACACGGTTTATGGGGTATGACAAGGATCGAAACGGCAACCTGATTATTAATGAAGAACAAGCCGCCATTGTAGGCGGATATTTTAAGGATTACCTTTCGAGATCGGGTATTTCGCTGATAGCCAAAGGACTTGATGTTATTAAAACCATTTCAGGGAAGGTAAAATGGGCTGTGTCGACGGTGAAAGACATCATAAAGAATGAAAAGTACATCGGGGATTCCCTCCTACAGAAGACGATCACTAAAGATTTTAAGAAGAAGAGAAACAAAGGTGAGGTGCCCATGTACTATGTCAAGGATACTCACCCGGCGATTATCAGCAGGGAGGATTTCAAGAAGGCACAGGAATTGATGGTTGAGAGAGCAAAGCCCAAAGACAACGTAGAAGGCAACCGGGAAAAATATCTGAAGAGGTACGCCTTCACCAGCACAGTCGAATGTGGACAATGCGGCAAAGCCTGTAAACGCCACTTGGACAATTGCAGGAATGTTGCTGAATCAATTTGTTGGGTTTGTAGTACCTATATAATTAGGAAGGAAAATTTCATGTAACGTTGGCAGGATCAAAGAAGAAAGGTACACTTTGATCAAATCTAAGAGAATACTCAATCCAACACGCCATTCAGAAAGCCACCGGGTGATCTATATGTGCGATAGAAGAATTCTTGGTAAATACTAATTAAATAATGCCACCTTGATTTCCAAAAATCGGCCTAAGTGTTTGTTTGTCACGGTTTTAAGACAGAGACAGAACCTCCATCTTTTACTTTTCTAATGATTTTCTCTCTAGAAAAGCAGTTTCGAGACAAATATCGCTACGCCCCCTTTTATCGGGACAAAGTATGTCATTGAATTATTTTCAGATCATAGGGGTCGTATGCAAATTCGCGGTATAGTGTATCAAACCGCACTACAATAAATACTCCATTTTCATCAATATCAACTCGAACAACAGTCCCTTTGCAGTGTCTATACGTCTCGACACGGTCTCCGGCTTGGAACTGGTACTGTTGACGAAGGGATGGTCTAGTTTTAAATCCAGGATTTTGCGCTAAAATAATATCATATCCCCTTTTTTGAAAGTATCGAGAGTGGCTGCCTCTTGTGCCAAAATGGATCCGAATCTAGCGTGAATTATTTCACTAGATGTTTTATAGTGATAGTTTAAAACCGCCAACGGTGTAGTTTTCAGTCTTGATCAATGGTCTCGGAGCATAAAGGTTCCAACCCAATGTCGATCAGAATGGTTTGAATAATATACTTTTCTTGTGACGTCATACCTATCTCCTTTCTACATGGATTACATCCATGTTTTTATATTTTCACCAATTGCTTCATAAGGCGACTACATTATTGTAACCGAAGACAGTGTCACAAATAAAGGAAAATGTTTGTCATATTGTGGAAAGTAATTGTAAGTAGTCCCTGGAACACACCACCAACAAATGAAGCTTTAAGGATTGATAAACGTCCAGACCTTTCTGAAATGAGCTTAGCTCTCAGGCCTTACTTCAAACAGGCGAATTTAAGTATCCCCACCTCACCCAAGACAACGCAATCCCCAACACACTATTCATGAAGCCGCCTGGTGTGCCTTTAGAAGGGTTTATGGATTGCGTCAAAATGGTCGGACAAATCTACAAATTCACAAGACCGCCTGCTTCACTCAGGCAGTCTAAGGTTAACCGGATTGAGTAGCGGCATAAACGAACTGATCACTCCGGTTTTTTATATATAATAGGGCTAGATTCCTTGCTGAAGCTTATATTTCTCAATCTCATCTACTGCTTGTTTATACCCACTGGCATCTTGAAATGACTTGCCGATTTCAACTGCCTTCAGTCGATAAGATTCATTTGAGAAGACGGTTGACACCGCATCTTTTAGTTGTGTAGATGTTAACCCCTCCATAGATAAGCGAACCCCAGCCCCTAACTCAGATACGCGTTGAGCAATCGCCGGTTGGTCTTTTCCGGTGGGGATAACAATGAGTGGCACACCATAATAAAGAGCTTCACTTGTGCTATTCATACCACCGTGAGTTATAAATAATTTCGTTTTCTGCAAAAGATCAATTTGCGGAACATAAGGCTTAACCATGAAATTAGACGGAATAGGCCCCAAAGTTTCTATCTTAGTCTGTCTTCCAATAGATAGTATAATTGAATACTCGGTATTACCAAGCGCATCAAAGCAAACATGATAAAAATCCAGGGCGTTATTTGAGGATATTGTGCCAAGGGATATATATATCAATTTCTCTTCTTGAATGCCAGCAAAGTTGAAAGGCTCCATAGAAAAGCGCTTTGAGATAGAGGGACCGACAAACTTGTAAGACTCGTCAAAAGAATCAGCGTGAGGCTGAAATAATTTAGTCGTATAGACAATTGTCATCGGAGCAGGATTCCAGAATACATCATAGGGCGAAGGTACTTCTACTGCATAGGTCTGTTTTATGGAAGATTTCATCTCTTTAAACTGTATTTCTGCTTCCTTTTGTACTTGAGATGGGAATCGATTCGCGAATGTTGACAGCAATTCAGTAAACTGTTCGCGAGACTGAATGAAAGAAGTAGTTGAACAAATAGCAGGCAATAACATGATTTGAGATAGTAATTGCCCACAACCAAACATCGAGTCGTGAATGATATAATCAAATCGCTCGTTCTTTGTCTGCTCTAATATACTGGGAATGACAATGTTAGCTGTACGTAAAAGTCCTGAAATCTTATAGAGAAGATGCTCCCCACCCCCGCCCCGAAAAGCCTGGAAGAATTTTTCCCCATCATAGGTTTTTACAATTGCTCCCGTGCTTTCAATTCGTTCCCGAAAATTTTCAGTTGTAAAGTAAACGACTTCTTCGCCTCGACGCACAAGTTCTTGTACGACTGCTAATGTTGGGTTGATATGCCCTTCTGCAGGACCGTTGATAAATAATAGTTTCGCCATTCTACTCTACTCCCCTTCGTCCAAATACTTCATTAAAGTATTATTTCCATCCCTACTCGAAAAACTCGCTATGGTAAATCTAACTGTGTAACTTATTACTATAATTTGGCGAATGCATTTCCTTTACACAGAACATTTGTTCTGTTAAGATAAAAACAGGTATTCCCTGTAAAAGGTGAAGTGTATGAGCCAACGAATTATATTTCATATAGATGTGAATTCGGCGTATTTGTCATGGGAAGCCGTACATCGCTTACAGCATGGCGACCCACTTGATCTTAGGACTGTGCCTCCTGTTGTTGGTGGTGATCCCGTAACTTGACATGGCATTGTGTTGACGAAATCAATTCCTGCTAAAAAATTTGATATTCAAACGGACGAGAGCATTTTCAGTGCCAGTGCGAAATGCCCCTGACTGATTATAGTTCCTCCGAATTATGGATTGTGCATGCAATGCAGCCGCGCTTTTGGTGATATTTTGAGGGAGTACTCACCCTTGATTGAGCAGTATAGCATTGATGAGTACTTTATAGATTTCACGAACATGGAACGCCTTTTTAAAGATCCTGTTGAAGCTGCTTACGTAATTAAAGATCGTATTAAAAATGAGCTAGGCTTTACTGTTAATGTCGGGATTAGTACGAACAAGATCCTGGCTAAAATGGCCTCAGAGCTTAAGAAGCCCGATAAAGTACATACAATTTTCCCAGGCGAGATTGCAGAGAAAATGTGGGTTCTTCCCATTGAGGAATTGTTTATGGTCGGTCGCGCCACTGCTAAGAAGTTACGGAGCCGGGCTATTAACACGATTGGCGATCTGGCTAATTTTGACCCCAAGATCATTAAACTCTTTCTAAAGAGCCATGGCATGTTAGTCTGGAATTACGCCAACGGAAATGAAGCAAGCCCAGTGAGGGAATCACGCAGACCTTTGATTAAAGGGATTGGAAACTCAACACAATCCCTTTTGATGTGATGGACAAAACGACCGCTCATCTAGTTTTGCTGTCTTTGACAGAGACAGTTGCTGCTAGATTAAGACAGACTGAATATTATGCTCGGTTAGTTTCCGTTTCGCTAAAGACCAATGAATTCTATTCTTGTTCACATCAAAGGAAATTTTCATCTCCCATTGACTGTACTAATGCTATTCACAAAGTAGCCTGCGAACTTTTCGATGAACTGTGGAAAGGTGAACCTGTTCGACAGTTAGGCTTACGCGTGTCAGAGCTGACCCTTAATAATTTTCATCAATTAGCACTTTTTGAGAAAGATTACGAAAAGCAGCGAACGGTTGATCGGGCAGTCGATTCTTTGCGTGAGCGATTCGGGAATGGTTCCGTGTTCAGATCTTCATTTTTGAATAGCGGAATAAGGTTTCAGACTGGCGGAACAGTGGATGATATCGATTACCCGATGATGTCTAGTCAATTATAAATGCCAGGGCTATTCACCCTGGCATTTTAGTTCAATTAAATCAATCAATTCATTAAACAATACTCCATCTTCAATTTTCATATCCTTGGTTCGAAGATATTTTAAAAGCTCAATGGGAATACTTTCTTTCGTTTTAACCTCAGTAGTGGCAAGGAATTCATTTATTAAGATCTTTACTGCCTTTACATCTTCCCTATTAACTACTTGCATTTAATCGCCTCTCACGTTTTTATTAAGTATAACACGCTCAACAAAGGCAGCCTAAGTGGTAATGTGATAAAATATAAGTCACACTGATGATAGGGGGGAAATATATGAATAAATCAGAACTGGCCCATGCTGTTGCAAAGAAAGCTGATATGTCCATAAAAGATTCTGAAAACGTAGTTACTCAAATTTTCAAAGTAATTGAGGAATCATTGTCTTCAAACGAAAAAGTTCAACTTGTAGGTTTCGGTACATTCGAAGTAAGAGAGCGGGCAGAACGTATAGGAAGAAATCCGCAAACCAAAGAGAGCATCACGATTCCAGCCTCGAAAGTTCCCAGTTTTAAAGCTGGCAAGGCACTTAAAGAGGCAGTTCAATTATAAAGAGATAAGCCCAGCGGAGTTATACCGCTGAGCCTATTTTCACATCCCCCCGCACCTAAGAAAACCAATCCCGTAACACACTATTCATGAAGCCGCCGGGTATGTCCGAGACGGGTATATTGGGTACGTCAGAACAAATCTACAAATTCCAAGTCCCCCACCTCACCTAAGACACCCAATCTACCAACATACCTTTTAAGAAGCCGCCGGGTGTTTGGTATATTTTTAGTATCAGAAGCAGTGCAAAGGCTTTATAATGACAGACACAAAAATCAAGCCCTGATATTACCAACATATTTTAACGTTCAAATGAGCATTCTATGATCATAAGGGTATGTAATGGTTGAGCCAAGATTTTTATATGCTCATTACCGGGTGTATATGGGTCGGCCAAAGATTATCTTCAGGTGTTAAATCGCTTGTCTATAGTCGGAGGGAAGATCCTTTAGTGGTTAGGAAAAGCTTTACTGCAGTCTATTTTCGATTGTTTTGAGGTTCCAACTTATCATAAAGGGTCGAGCTAAGATTTTGCTGGGTGTTGAGTTTTCTTACCCAACCATATGTCGGTAGATGTATGCATGTGTAAGAGATTCGGTTATATATAGCCGAAAGGTTGTGTGTAGCTGTGTAGATATCTTGTAAGGTCGAACGAATCATTAGTATGGGTGGTGATTTGCTTGATTATGGTCGAAAGATCATGATTAGGTAATAAGTGATCTATATTGGTGTTAGGTAAGATCATTACGTGCTCTTATATAAAAACTTCAAAACCGCTAGAGATAGTGGGTTTTGAGGTTTTATATATTTCGCTTAAAAATATGCAGTTGCTTAGCCGCCTGACTTCAAACAGGCGGTCTAATTTATTCCTAATCGCCCCTTTGAACCCACCGCCCATGGCAATGCCATAATTACCTAGAGCTTAAAATAGTCTACATTCCACAGGAACCAAACATTCAGGCCCATTATTCCTAGGCGAATTTACTAACGACGAAACCTCATAGGCAATCATTAGGTCTGCTGGATATGGCACTAATAAACTTTTTAGAATATGACTATCCACTATACTCTGATCCAACCATACCAGCTCAGAATCCCGCGATAGTATGACAGGCATTCTATTGTGAATTGGAACCATAAGATCATTAGGAGTTGTTGTAATAATACTGCATGAATTTATGACATCCCCAGTTGGTGACTTCCACATGTCCCAAAGGCCAGCAAATCCGAATAGTTCATTACTTTTTAAAGTTATCCGGTGGGGTCGTTTGGTGGATCCTTCTTTCTTCCACTCATAAAACCCATCGGCTACAACGAGACAACGCTTTCGCTGGAGGCTATGCTTAAAGCTAGGTTTTTCGTCTATGGTTTCTGCCCTAGCATTGATCAGTTTATTACCGATTGAAGGATCTTTAGCCCAAAAAGGTATTAGGCCCCACCTAAACATAGCTAATTGGTCATTGGTGATTATAACTGCAACTTCTTGAGTTGGAGCTACATTGTAGTTTGGTTTTAAGTCGATTGGTTCAGCTTTGAATCGTTCTCTTATCTCATCAATGTCAATAAGTGTAAATCGACCGCACATAAAATGCACTCCTAACAACTGGTATTCAGATTGCTAATATTCATCAAGAAATTTAAGGCTTTCTATAGATATTTAGACCTATTTTAATCTCCTCTTTGTCTGGTATAGACACATTTCCTTCAGAAGAGGCTATAATTATGCTTTTTCCCGAAGCTGATTTGCCAAATTCCTTTGAGATATCAGCCGTTATAGTCAATATATTGCCATCCAACTTCATTTCACAGTTTTTCATAGAATTAACCCTCCTTATTTATGTCAGTTGTCTTATGCCCCATCTTCTAAGCTATTTTCCTTATGTTTGGTTTTTCGTGTGTAGTCCTTATTTGATTTATGGGGGCGTGTGCCAGTATTGAAGAGGGTCCTTGTTCTTCCCTTACGGACCAAGGTTAATTTCTTTTTCATTCTTCTCGCCCTCCAATATCACAAATCGAACTTCTAGCTGACTTATCTTATTAAATTCGTTGCATAGGCGAAAATCGCCATTTCCACATCCGCGCTCATCCATATGCCCTCTGTTCTTAAACCTGCGTCTAAAAATTTCCGAGGATGTGGACAGGGAATTTCTTTTGCGTTAACAAATGAAACCATCTTCGATAGAATTATCAGCCATTTTTGATATTCCATTTGCCACATTCTATTTCTAAATATGGACCAACCTGATCGGGATTTTTGTGCGCGAATTGTCAACCATTGATATTGATTAGCTATCCGATCGCCAAGACCAAACACTCGTACAATTCTGCTATCCAAAGCCCCAGCTCGATTTGGGAAAGCAAAGCGCAATATCTTGGTAATATAATTCGCCCCAATACCTCCAACAAACTGTTCGAGCGATGTTAATGCCTGAAGTACAGAAATCACGTCATCACCATCAGTAATTGGAATGATTTTAGGAGCTGTTATCTTTGAAAGAGAGGAATACTTACCCCAATCTGCAACATCCAAAATATCCTGTTTTTTTATCTCACCATTTTGTAAGGAACATCGCATTTGCATTTCCAAGCGCAAAATGTCTGGAAAACCCTGTTTCCAAGTATCGTCGCGCCACCGATAGTCTTTATACAATCTGACCCAATCTTGGTGATCTACGAACTGTGTTATTTGGTCTTTCAGCAACTCTGATAAATCTAACTTTCCATCGCTACTATAAAACCTTTGTGGTTGGGCATTCCTTAATAGCTCTTCTGGTCCTTTGGTTTGGCTTCCAAACAACTGTAATTGCTTATGTAAATCTCGCAAACACCAATCTCCGAAGCCTTTTAGCTTTAAAAAACTGCTGTCTGTCCTTTCGAGAACTTCTTGAACAGTATCTAGTCCAGCACTCTTAAGGATATTATAGGTTCGTGGCGTCAAATTTAAAAGACTTATGTCAGGGGAACCTGATAGTTTGGCACAGGAAGTTTCGCATCGTTCTGCGTCTTCTTTCTGGCTATACGTCTTTTGACAAAAAGAACAATCATAGACTGTAATCTGTCTTTCGATCACCATTTTGTACCCTCACTTGTTTCAACTCTCCTTCAAACAAGTTCTTCATAAGTTGCTAAATCCCTCCAACCAAAAGAGAAATGACGCTTATTTAGCGTCAGAACGTCGAACCACTAACCTACGGTGTTGCTCCATAACGTGTGCCAACTCAATTGCGCGATCGGCGGGATCCACTTGATAACGGATATTCAACCCGCCTAGTCTATTCACGCTAATCAATGCGCCCGGTTCCTTAAGTCCAGAAAGATTTAATGCTTCAAGATGGTTAACTGCATTGACGGTTATTGTAATAGCAGCCTGTTGAGTGGCAGTGGATGGACTATTTGGCCATCTTGTGACAATGTATTCCACGTCAAGGCTCCTTCATTTCTAATAAAAATCAATTCCTCAAGAATCGGGACGACGTACGTTAATGGGCTAATTCTCTGACAATCGCCATTAAAGCCCCTAGCAAACGATGAAACCCATGTGGATTTTGTGCTGGCACCCTATATTGTTTGTTGATCTCTATTTGCAATGCTGGAATCCCTAATTCACACGCTACAAAATTAGCAATAGAATTCTGTCCTGAAGCGGCGAAATGGTCATGCGTAATTCTGCTTAGCCCAAAGTTTTGAAAGTTACGCTCTACCAATTCCAACATATTCCTCTTCAAAAGGGTTTCCCCGCGATTTGTACCAAGATCCACATCGAATTCACGCTCACGGGCTGCTCCATGGATGTCTAGTATGAACTTCACATTTTCCCTATTACAAATCTCGGCGATTCTATCTTTATATATACAAGGGTTATCAAAGTTAGGATCTCCACCATATAGCTTGGTCGCTGCGATAGCATAACAACCTGTTAGTTGGTTTAATAGGTATACGATAGAACCAGTGAATTGATCTGACATCTTAATCTTCTTTTGTCTATAGTGCCTTACAGCATGTGGGGCTGACACCAAAACTGGCAACTTCCCGATTGAGACCCAAAAAGGGTCCTCTTGTTTGGGGTTAATTTTCTTGTCCGTCTTATAAAAATAGACTTTTTCAATATTAACTGCTTCCTCATTAATGTGAGACCGACTGAACTCTTTTAGAATATCTTCAAGTTTGTCCAAAGTAATGACCTCCAGCTTTCATTACTTTGAGGATATCATGTGTTTCGAAATCAGTCAAAAAATGTATAAAGCCATTGAACCATGAATACCCCTCTGATTTACCACTTATTCAGCGTCAGAACGGCGAACAACCGACAAAGGTTCGCATCCCACATCCATTCGGATTCATCTCCGGACAAAAGGTCCGACAAAACATCGTGCTTTGATTTTATTAAAGCAATTTCAAATCACTCTTCATAGGTAACACCAAGAGATTTGCAGACAGAATCAAGCCTTGGGTTTGAGGAAAAAGGTAGCATAATCATAGTATAATACTCTTCGTATAGTAGGTAACGTTTGTATAACCCGCATCTTTCTGGTGGGGACCATATTTATTTTATTATGGCGATACGGGTTTTCCCCTCACTTCGCAGGAAAATTATGTGATAATTATTTCACCTCTCTTTTATCTGCATGTCCCCCATTTGAAATAGTGGGGGACCTTTTTAAATGGCTTAGCCTAATTGCCCTCTTTTACATGTATCGCCTTTTCCAATCCGTAGACAACCCACTTTTTTACTGCGGAGAAAGTGACGCCGATCAGTGCTAAGGTAATAACTAATTTAATCATTTCAACATCTCCCCGTTGGTAATTTGACTGAACGCCCATTAGTTAGCTTGTATATTATTATTCGATACTCATCAAACGTGTGCGTGTGCAAATATAAACAACCCCTCGGCTTTTCGCCGAAGGGCTAATCATTCATTCCCACAAATTCTCGGTTAACTTAGCGATTTCGACCTTTCGTAGCTGGGTTTCCTTTTCGTCAACTCGGTATTTGCCATTAACCAAAACTATAACATCACCCTCTTTGGCTTCAGGTGCTAATTTGCTTTTGGGAATATCCTTCATTTGTCTTCCATCGAATTCAACAACAACGTATTCCCCTTCGAAACGATCAATAATTCCTCGCATAAAGTCCTCCTTATTGTGGTGGATTACAAATACTACAAGGCGTGTACCCCTTAGATTGTGCTTCGGACAAACTGATAGGGATTTTGCTTTTAGATAAAGATCTGCAGCCATCTATATGATATTTCTTGCCAGTTTTGGTTATAAAGACCGTTACATCTTGATTAGTTTGCTTAGGAGCTGGTGAAGGTGTCACAACAGCGGACGTGACAGGAGTTGGGGCTGGTGCAGTGACAACGGCAGCTACTGGAGCTGGTGCAGCAGAAACGGCAGGAGTGGGGGCTCTGGGCTGAACTTCCGTTGCTATAGCATTAATGGTGATATTAGTTCCATCGGATTCCGCGACAATCGTGCCGGAAATATCGGTACGAAAAACTTTAGCACCGATGTTAGTTAGATGATCTATGGTAACTTTGGCCGGATGCCCATAACTATTGCCCTTGCCTACAGAAATAACAGCAAACTTTGGTTGAACCTTGGCCAAAAATGCCGATGAACTAGATGTATTACTACCATGATGTCCAACTTTGAGAACATCTGCCTTGAGGTTAAACCCAGCATTAATCATTTCATTCTCGGATTGTTCTTGAGCGTCACCTTCGAAAAGAAATGTATTAGTACCATAGGATAGCTTTAATACCGCACTGTAATTATTAACATCCTCATAGCTTACGGAATTCGGAGCTATTAATAAAGCGTTTACTTCAGGGCCAAGGTCGAGTTTTAAACCAGCCTTTGCTTCAGTGATCTTTAAGCCCTTGTTCTGAATTGCCGTTATTAGAGCTTTGTAAGTTTGAGTAGTAGAATCTTTTTTTGGCATAATTACTTGGCCGATGTCGAATGTGTTTATTACGGTATTCATCGAGCCTATATGGTCCTCATGGGGGTGCGTGGCAATAACTATGTCCAATTTGCTTACACTTTGCTTCTTAAGGTATGAAGTAATTGTGTTAGCATCCCCGTTATTACCAGCATCAATAAGGACATTTTTTCCATTGGGAATCTGAATTAGGATAGAATCACCTTGGCCAACATCGATATATGATATTCTCAGTTTTTGACCAGGCACTACTGTGGTTGAGGCAACATCCTTTATAGTTGCTGCGGCTTGTTGTTCTGATGCTTGAGCCTGTTTTGATTCATCTACCTTCGTGGAACTAGTTGCTGGGGCAGCATTGCTTGAGCATCCGCTAAGGATCAATAGTAGGGCGAGAAATATACCTGCTATCTTCATTCTCCTGAAGGCATGCAATAAAATCTACTCCCTTTCTTCGATTTTCTCCTAAATGGTATTTCTTTAGATAATTTATCATGTATAAATTCAATGTCGCAGGACTAGTTCCCTGCCCTGCGACAATATTATTGGTTTTGCGACTATTTACAGCGTTCGCCCGACGCCCTTTTCCCATATATCGTTTTCGACAGTTCTTATTCAGAACGGCGAACAAATCGACAAAGGTTAGCATCCCACATCCATTCGGATTCATTTCCGGACAAAAGCTCCGTCAAAACGTCGTGCTCTGATTCGATCAAGGCAGTTTCGAACCACTCTTCATAGGTAATACCAAGAGATTTACAGACAGAATCAAGCCTAGCTTTGACCTTTTCATCTGCTGGGAAAGCGATGTACATTAGATCACCTCTTCAAATCAGTGCGGGACGTCGCAACTACCACCACAACTGCAACTTCCGCAACCTCCACCACACCCTTCGCCATGGTCCATCTTGGGCTTCCGTATCTCAAAACCTCCACCGTTATTAGACTCTGTATAATCAACGATAGTACCCTCTAAAGTAGTCGCCAGTTCTATATCCGTGATTATTGAAATACCAAATTCTACATCAAGAATATCATCCTCAGTTTTTGACTTCTCCAGGGTCAGACCGAAATTCGGTCCACTACTGCCTTCACCTACAAGATAGATCCGAAGAAATGCGTTTTCATTATTCTGTTCTTTTTGTATTTCTCTTACTTTTTGGGCAGCGAGTTCTGTTATTTTGACCATTATATTGTCACTCCTTTAAAAGATGCTGGTTTAGAACCAAACCCTCCTGCAAACCATTTGTAAATAAATAAATCAGATGCTTTCTGTCAAAAACGGGATTCACATCATGGATAATGCTATGATGATTTGGGCAAACGATAAGCTGATTATCTGAATCGTTATTAATGCTATGTACGAAGTAATCAATATGGTGCGCTTCTACGATCTGTGAATCATATTCTTCGCCAATGTTCTTACCACATATTTGGCACCGGTAGCTATATAGCAATTTCAAGTTGTCACCGATCTTTTTATTGAGCTTACGAAGTTTAACTATTCGCTCCGCCTCAAACATTGTTGATTTTTCATCAACCATATCATAATTGAATGTCGCCTCTAAAATTCGCTCCTGCTGGTTTTTAACAATATCTTTTAGTGCAATAATATCCTCAGCCACAATCGTTTCAAGTAAGTATGTATCCTCGTATTCCGTCGTATATATTGCTAGGTACTCCCTACAATAATCCGGAAGACGAATCATAGTTCTGTCACCGACTTCCCGCATTTTTCTTTTTTCAGAAATAAATTGATAGCTCGTTATAAAGTATGACTTCAATGCGTTGGAAAGTTCCCCATTTGGAGAATACCTGATTTGTAGCGTATCCTTTTTACGGTTAAATTTTGCGGCAAAGTTCACATTTGTAATCTTTGCTTTATAGCTCTTCCCATCCAAATACATTATTATATTTTTCGATTCACCTCTAGATAAAAACTTACCCACTCTACGGCAAAAGACTACTTGATTATCAATAGGTAAAGTAAGCCCTTCATTTAACAATGACCAGTCAACCTCTTTTTTGTATACATAGTTTTCTACCGTTTCCACTAGAGTTCACCTCATATTTACCATTAAAAGACCTACATACAACTATATTACAAATTGACGGCGAAACCTGGCGAAAAAGTGAAATGAGGACAAGAAATTTCCCTACACTTCAAAGTGTAGAGGTAAGTGGATAAAAGACATTAAAAACCTTTGCCTATGATTTTTAAATACGACTTGCGAACTCAAGCCCACCAAAACAAATCTCTTAACTACCCCAGAGCTTCTTTTCCAAACAGTGACACCCTTCCCCGATCTGGGAATGATCCTGGCAGGTCGGATTCGTCGTGTTGTACTCCAGACACCCAATCCGGCAACATTGGTTCAAGCTGTCGTGTGGGACCAAACCGCTATATATCACCGGAGTTATCCTACTTTGGAAAAATAAACAAACGCTTCTTCAGGCGTAAGAATACTTTTTGCACCTAACTTAATTAAGTCTTTCTTTTTAGATTGTTTATGGAAGTTCCTATCTCTTGTAATAAAAAAATCTCTTTGATAGTGGATGTGACTCCACAACATCAAAACGTCACATTTTTCATTTTTCCATTTCGTAAGATTCTCATAATCATTGGATTCAAATGTTACACTTTTATTAAATAGAATATTATGAATTTCTATAATTAGCGCCTCTGTCTCTTTGGAAGCCCACATCGAATAGTCCCAAAATGTTAATCCATAGAATAGTGGTGGCAAAAGCAATTGAAATCCCTCAAATCCGATATTTGCCAAAAATTCTTTAAACTCATCAAAATTAGTTATGCTTTGGTTCTTAACTTTCTTCTCTGAAGCAATTATTGCCGGTATTGCTATTTCGATAATTTCTTGTTGACATAAACTTTTTAAGCCAATGACATATTCATATCCTTGGCGTTCCTCTTCCACGTCTATTAAACAGTTGGTATCCAGCGTAATAAGGTTCATTCATTTCTCCTCAACAATATTTTGTTAGCCGGAAGGTTTCCTACTCAACTCTAATTCTAGATTTTCACCCCACCAGAACATCCCTTAACTCCCACAGTTCCTCTTTGCTAAGCCGGGACACCCTTCCCTAATCTGGAAATGATCGGGTGACTGGATATGAAATGTTAATCAGATGACGATAAAAGCAGAAATTACAATGTTCTCTCATTTAAATCTGGCAAGCTATTAACGATTTTCATTGTTTCAAGGCTTACACGTACCATACGTTTCACGAGATTTAGGATATATTTCGGATCATCAGACCAGTTATTAGGATCATTGGTAATTAAGCTTTCCTTATCTGTGGTTATCCGGTAACGCTCCATAATCCATTCAAGCGCCGATTTACCGTTGACTACGTACTCGTAGGCTTCCAGAGGAATACCATACAAAGTGATATGGCTATTAAAGATAATAGCCGTTTTATCTGCCTTACCACCCTGCTTACCAAAGCTCATTTTCTTTACTTGGTAATGTTCCTTTGCGCTAGTCTCCAACAGGCTGGATTGTGTTTGCAATGGATAAGGTTCTACCTTCTCATAATTAAGATGCCACTGAGCAAGTACTCGTCCCGCTTTACTAAATATCCAAAAATCTTGGGTTAATGGAATTCGGGGGAGCATTTTTTTGAGATCAGCAGAAAATCGTTCTTTGTATTCGGGCGAATGTAAGACTCCATAGACGTAATAAAAGATATCTTCCTTAACAATGCTAGAATCGTAGACATTTCTGAATTGAGCCAAAATGCCATCTGGAATGGTTTCCTTTTTAACGCAATCAGTAATTTCCGTTTCGAAAAGCCCACCTGAGCTCTCCAGATCCTCGTAGTAAAACAGAGGGAAGCACTGGCTGGTGTCATGAAAATGGAGATTAGGTACGGAGTCTGTTATTAATGCTGAAAAGCTTTTACTCGCCCCAATACCAGGAACACAGATAACCAGATTATCTAACTCCTCATTTGGGAAAATCTTAGGCATTTGATAAACGCAATTATTTAAACGTCTATCAAAATAATATGCTTGTTTGCAAAACGGCCGATAAATACCAGAGACAATCTTATCAGGTTTGAAATCATGAACTACCAACCTGGCGAGATCATTCTTAAGTTCTCTCGTCCAACTTATATTTTTCGAATCATTATTAACGAACTGCTCCACTCCTGGCCGTTTCTTTTTAGAACTTTGGTTATCAATAGACTTGTATTCTTTGACCTGCTCATTATAAAATTCAACCATCCCGCTCATGTTATCAGAAAGATTTTCCGGTGAAAAGTTATAAACCCAAGCATCACGATTCGTTTTTACTCCACTGGAATGTAACGCAAAAATTACGTTTCTCGCCTTTGCTTTATCTTTGTCACCTAGTGGAATAAATTTTTCAAATGCGAAATCACGCTGGTTAATCCAATCATGACTGTCGTTGGGAGTAAGGTTCTGCCACTCAATATCCTTAAAGCTTCCAAACTCTGTAATAATTTTCAATTTTTCTTCACGGCTCAGGTAGTCACCAATATCGTGGTAGAAAAGCTGACATTTCCTCTTATATGCAGGGTTCTTAATGAGTAGAGTTATTGCAATGCCTGCTCTACTGCCTGAGCCAAAAATCTTTCCACCTTCCATCCTGGAAGTCTCCCCCGACGTACGCTGATTACCCCTTAAGTTAAAACAATAAATAGATGTAAATTCATCCACTAAACACTTGCGTAACCCATCCATTGCATTGCCATCAACGAAAGAACTATTGGTTACATAGCAGATAACACCCTTGTCTTTTATACGATCACTAGCCCAGCGAACAGCGCGAATATAGGAATCGTAGAGGCTATTCTTTAAGACTGCGCTGGAATAAGCAGCGTAGGTATTTCGGATAAGGTTGTCTAATTGTGGATATTTGAGATTCTTGTTACCATCGTTCTCACTACCTTGTAATGCCGAATACGGCGGATTACCAACGATCACACGAATCTCACTTTTGTTCTGGCGGCTAACGCGCTGATTATTTTCCGGGAACATTTTTTCTTCTAATGTTCCCTTGCCCTCGGTCATCTGGAATGTGTCAGTTAAAACGATGCCCTCAAAAGGCTTATATTCGCCGCCTACAAGTCCATGATAGGCTTCCTCTATATTAATAGCAGCTATATAATAAGCCAACAAAACGATTTCATTAGCATGTAACTCGTTCTTGTATTTGTATTCCATGTTTTCAGGCATTATCAGCCCGCTTTGTAGCAATCGCACCATAAACGTACCAGTACCTGTGAAAGGGTCTAATACGTGTATCCCGCTATCACATAAACCAACGCCAAACTCTTGCTGTAGTGCATCATCCGCACTTTTGATGATAAAGTCCACAACTTCGACTGGCGTATAGACAATCCCCAACCGTTCCGCCATTCTCGGAAAAGCCGTGCGGAAAAACTTGTCATATAGTTCAACGATAATACGTTGCTTACCGGCGACATTATCTATTCCGCTAGCGCGTAGTTTCACGCTGGCATAGAACTTTTCTAACGAGATAGTTTCTTTTTCAAGAGCTTGTCCTTCCAATAAATCAAGCATTTTCTGCATGGTGAGCGATACCGGGTTATGTCGGGTGAACTGGTAGCCTTCAAATAAGGCATCAAATACAGGTTTGGTAATCAAATGCTGAGATAGCATTTCTATGGCATCGTCTTCATCAATACCTGGGTTAAGATTATCCTGCAATCCTTGCAGAAACTCTTCAAACACTAACCGATGTTGCGGTTCAGAACCTTCTAGTAAGGCTTTAATACGAGTGATGTGCCGCTCTGCTATCTTTGCAACATCTTTTGCCCAGCTTTCCCAATAGAGCCGATCGCCGCACTTCGCAACAATCTTGGCGTAAATTGCATCCCGCCATTTCGTAAGGTTTGGGAAATTGAGGGCTAATTGCGTTGGTTTATCGTTTCTTTTCCCCTTATTGCCATTATCTTCGTTCCCCCTGTTTTCACCGTTCCCGCCTACACCGATAATTTGAATATTATCAGGCCGTGTTTTATTTAGTTCAATTTGGTTAACCGTGGCATTAAAACGATCGTCATGTGCCCGTAATGCTTGCAAGACTTGCCAAACAACCTTGTATTTCTGATTATTCATAAGGGCATCCTCTGGTTCCAGATCTGCTGGTATACCTATAGGCAAAATGATATAACCATATTCTTTCCCTTCTGCTTTTCGCATGACACGCCCTACCGACTGCACTACATCCACCACAGAATTGCGTGGGCTGAGAAACATCACTGCGTCCAGAGCAGGGACATCCACGCCCTCTGATAGACATCGGACATTGGAGAGAATGCGGCAGATATTACCTTGCTCCCTAGTGTCTGCTTTCAGCCAATCTAGCTTTTCATTGCGTTTTAGAGCATTATAAGTTCCATCAACGTGTTCTACCTCGCAGGCAAGTATGTTCTCGTCATCTTCATACTGTTGCCTGTATTCCTCAACAATGTGGGAAAATAATTCGGCTATTCGTTTAGAGTCCTTGATTGAACTGGAAAAAGCCAAGGCACGACGCATGGGGGAGGCGTCTGTTCCCCCGTTCAAACCCTTGCCCATACGTTTGGAAAGGCCATTCCAACAGCCTGTAATTTTTATCGCATCCAAAAGGTTGATTTCACTATTGGCATCCGCTATCTGACTTTGAAACGTCTTGTCAACGTATTTTTCATCAACTGCCAGTACCATAACCTTATAGTCAGAAAGTAGTCCCTTCTCCACAGCCTCAGAAAATCCCAATCGGTAGAGTTCTTTACCATATAGGATTTCATCATCCATCGAACAAAGTACCGCATCTTTGTCTTTAGCTTTAGTTTTTATATCATCGCTAAACAGACGGGGAGTAGCCGTCATATACAGGCGCTTCTTGGTTTTAATAAATCCTTGGTCATGAACCTGAACAAAGTGGGATTCATCTTCTTCTCCAAGGGTTACACCCGTGGTCCGGTGCGCTTCATCACAGATAATTAAGTCAAATTCTGATAAACCTTTAGCTTGTGCTTCTGCAACTACCTGAATGGATTGGTATGTTGAAAATATTACTAATAATTGCTTTTGTCCCACAAAGTCTTTCACTTGACGCGCTAGTTTATTGGAATCTGTGGTTGCTGGAAATGCTAGATCATGGATACTAATGTCTTCACTATCTGAGTATTTTCCAACTTTAGTGTCTGAACACACAACAAAACTATGAATTCCTTTCTCGGCCTCCGCTGTCCATTCCCGTAGAGTCTGAGAAAGTAGGGAAATCGAAGGGACAAGAAAGAGTATCTTCCCACATGAACCATCGGACAATTTACTTTGCAAAGCTAGAGATTCAGCAATCTTGAGCGAGGTAAAGGTCTTGCCAGTGCCACAAGCCATAATGAGTTTTCCACGATCGGCGTCTTTAAAGCCTTCAAGTACATTGTCAAGGGCAGTCCTTTGATGCTCACGCAAAGTTTTCTTTTCTCTTAATTTTATATTTTGTGGCCGATCTAGACTAAATTGACTCCAATCGACCGGACTATCTGCTAAGTCTTGCACGCGTAAACGGGCAACTGGTATATGCTGGTTAGTGAGGGCTTCTTCCGCATGATTACTCCACTTATCTGTGGTAGAAACAATCATCCTGCTAGTAAATGGCTTTTTTCCTGAAGCCGTAAAAAAAGAGTCTATGTCGCTTTTTTGCAATGAATGTGCCGGATCGTAGAACTTACATTGGATAGCGCAATATTCACCTGTGTAACGTTCTTTTGCAACCAAATCTATGCCTGTATCGGGTTGACTGCCACGGAGAGGCCACTCACCCCACAACCAGACATCGCTATACTTATCTATGTAAAGAGGATCTATACTCAAATAACTAGCAATCAAGCGTTCAAATTTGTCGCCCAAGTTTCGGTTAGAGGTTGCAGCTTGTCTAAATTCTTCAAGTATTGAATTTATGGTTGTCATATAAGAGGTTCACACCCTTTGTTTGAATTGCCAATTTTCATTTACACTTTTATGATCAGGACATGTCAGATATATATGTAAATTCCACATGTTTCATCAAATTCCTTTAACCAAGGCTTAACCTGTTCACCTAGACTTTTCCGGTTAATTGAACCTCCTTAATTTATTAAAGGAAGCCGTTTTGAATAGACGCCCCGCCGGAATTTAGCGGGGCGTCTATTCATTTTACATCTCTTATATGTTCAAACCCTTACTGGCGTTGCCCATTAAACTTATTAAATTTTTACAAATTACTTAAACATATTTACGTAAAATAATTTTTTCATATGAAGTTAAATTCCCTATTATATTAGGGTTCAAAGCTAACTTTGCTTTTACCTTATCGATATTGTCACAACCGATAAGCCCATTGGATATTTTATTAATAATACCAACTGGAACTCCTGCTTCTTTTAATGCTATTTCATGTTTTTCAATCGAACCAAACTCTAATTTTGTTATTAATGCTTTTAAACTAATAACATCTTTTGTTCCATATGTTTCAGCATAAACAAAGTTGAAAAGATTTTCGAAGACTGAGAAATATTTTGGCAAGGCAAATTCAAAATATTGGCTTATCAATGAGAATGCATTACGTACCCTAGTATCAGTTTTCGCACCCTTTTGTGTTTGTATTAATTCTTTTATTGATGGGGAACGATAGATATAAAATTTTGTTAATCTAGTTAAATTTCCTATTGTAAAGTTTCTATTATTTTGGTCCTTTTCATTAAACAAATGAATATGACATAACCCCATAATTTTGTCTAATTGTTCGAGTTTTGGATATTGAGTTGAAAACATTATTTCGCTCAAAACAAAAGTATTGTTTCTAAAATAGTTTACTAATGAATACTGGTTATGAATTGGAATAAATTTATTTTGTCTAATAAGTTCTAAAGGAATATTCCAGCCCTTAAGCACTCGCTCTATATTAATTCTTTCCTTTAAATTAGCATTATGCAAATCGCCTTTATCTACTTGAATTGTTTCCTCTGCTGTTAAGTTGGGATTATCATAGTAACTAAACTCAATAGTTCCTATTTCTTCTTCCTTCTTGAGTGGTACTAATACAATGACTCGTCCGATAAAATGTGAAAGGAATCTCCCTGCTCGACCTTTAATATTTTTGACATCAAATCCACTTAATAAGTTACTACCCTTTGAATTATCATATATTACTATGTTTTTTGCTGAAGTATTTACTCCTTCCGTAAGAGTTGAAGTACATACCAATGTATTAATACTACTATTGTTAAACGCATCGACTATCTCTGTTTGAATATACTTGGGGATGGCACTATGATGAAATGCAATACCTTTTTTAAGGCAATGAACCAACGACCAGTCTTCATCGATAATTGATTTAATATATTCAATGAGGTCACTTTGAATATCTATTCCTGTTTGTATGGCGGCAAGCTTTCTAGCCCTTGTCTCAACGGTATCTTTTCTACCTAGATAAACGAGTGTTTGACCATCAATCTTCTTCGTAATGTTAATTAAATTTTTATCATTATCTACCAATTTCTTGAATTTGTGTTGAGCAATAACAAATTCCACTTTAGGGTTCAAATTTGAAATGTCAATTGTATCCTTTTGCACTATTTCTGCAGAGTATCGACGGAAAATTGCATTCGTGTGATTTAAAAAATTTGTGCTGAAGTCTTGAAAATATGGGCCAATTAAATAAAAATCCCTTGCCAATTTTGATAATCTATAAAGACAATGTGTGAATACATGTTTTCTTTCATCGCCATCTTGAATTTTATATATCTCATCCATCGTGAAGAAATCTATTTGAAGTTGAGGATGGGAGTCTAACAATAAATCCATTTTTTCTGGTGTTAAGATAAAAATGTTATTAGCACTGCCAAACTCTTGTGTTAGTGTGTTAATTAAATTATAGCGCTCCCTAATTAACAAATTCTTTCTGAAAGAAAGATACGTCTCATTAAGTAGCGCTATTGTAGGAAGTATTATTGCTATGTTGTTATATGACCCGTGAATTATTATCTCAGATACAATTCTTGATTTTCCAAATGAAGTAGGCGCACTTACTACCAGTCTTCTATATTTCTGAAAATCCTCAAATAGACGCTTTTGATCACGAGTAAGGATTGTACCAGTACTAAGTGTGTAAAATGATTCGGCAAAGTTGTCTAATTCACCGTGACCAATGTTACTTAGGTAGTTACTATCAACTCTACCATACATTTCGTGATACAAAAATACTCTTGATTCGATTATACAATCAAACAAAAGCTGATGGATAAATACATCAGCTGGCTTAGCCTCGGCTACATGACAAATAATTGAAAGACCTAAATTATACTCAGTATCATCGTCGGAGGATAATAAATGGTATGCAGATTCCAACATAAATTTATAATCATTATTGCTAAGTGAAGCGCTTATTTTCAAATTCCCAAGCAATTTGCGGGTGGTTTTTACCCTATCGCTATTTATGAAAATCATCTCATCGCCACCTCTAATTTCTCAAGTTCGGTTTTGATGTCCGCAACAGATTCAAAAGGCACTACAATAAACATGACTTCAATATTAGGTTTTAATGTAAGGTCATGTTTATCAACGCTTTTATATTTCTTCAAAAATTCATTTTTCATTGCTTTTATAAATAACGCATCTTCTATGTCTCCATATTTCGGTATTACATTACAGTCATATGTTAATAAAACAGGGATTCTAATTTTTATTTTATCGAGTGTAACCCCACCATTAAGGATGGTATTAATCTTCTCAAATTCACTAAAGGTATCATTAATTTCAATATTAGAACTCAAAATACTAATTTCATCTTTCAGATAATCAATTTCGTTATGTTCACGTATTGACTTAATGGCGTCCGTAATAGCTCCACTAAACTGTTGATGGAATTTAGCTTCTCCAAGCCAAAGAATAACATTATCCTCTTCTATTGAAAAATGTGCGCAATCAAATCCTTTAATTTGATCTTTAGTTGAGCTTCGGAGTCTGACTTTTGTTACAAATTTTTCAGTTGGAAAGAAGATACTCAAAATAATAAAAAGCAACAGTTCACCATAGTCACCTTTTGAATTCTTATGTGCTTTTGATATCCTCTCCCAAGCTTTTCTTTGCATTTCTCCGAAATCTTCATCGTCTTTATATTTTTTTAATTCATTCTTAGTTAACGCAAAATGAACCACAGATTCCCTAATAATTCGAACCAATTCGGCCTGTCTATATTTCCCTTCTTCATAATTTAGCGTCATTCCAATTTTCTCCGTCTTCACATGTTCATGGCTTAAATCAAATTTGAACAATAGATTTTGTGCCCGTTTCCTAAGTTGTTTCATGGGATATACCTCCAATTTTGTATCGATGAAGAGGGGTTTGCGACGCCTCAAGATAATTCGCTACTAATACTTTCCACATCCTTCCTCTATTTCCTGTGCGCACGTTGTGCGTTTCATATATATTTTTTTTTTAGAAATCATCGCTCCTGCGGTGCGATGTAAGACAACCGACTAACTTCATGCGAAAGCCTCTGGGGGACAACAGCATGTCGGTAAAGTCAGGATTAGACTGCTAACGTTGTCGAGTTGCCTGGCGAGTCAGGCCATATATGGTAAAGCCTGTGGGCTGAATCCGGGTCTGTGGCTGCGAAACGCTGACGGTCATGCACCGGCTATTAATAGGTATACTCAATATGAGGAAAGTTGGGTATAAGCAGGCCTATTGACGCACCTGTGGTAAGCAGGGTAACGACCAACCGGATACCTACGTATGGATACACTATATGAAACTGTTAAACGTACCTGCCTAAGTGCCGTTCTCGGTATATGGCAGAGAGCCCTAATAGTAGCCTAACGGCCTTCTGTAATGGATGGCACATGGTGAAGGGGGGCAGTATTCCAAGTTCCTATTTTGAAAGGAGTTGCTTTGAATGGAGCAATCAAAACTCGCGGAAAGACTGGAAGGTTATCGCCGTCGT
>JARLHW010000094.1 GCA_031292075.1 Desulfosporosinus sp. | reverse complement strand
CCCACAGCGAAAGTTCAGGATCTATAAGTTGGTAGGCCATGCCTATCATGTTGTTTTTGCCTTTGGCGCAAAAGCTGTCGGGCATTTCATACTCCATGTGCACATAGAGTTTGGCATCGCGTCTTAGCCACATTTGACCCAGTCTTTTGTTCTAAAAATATAGAAAACGTGACATCATCTAAAAATGATGCAACCTATGTTCAGGGGGGCACAAGATATATTTCTTCTACAACAGGATGATGAACAACTCTTTTGTATTAACAAGGACGCATGTAAATCCTATCTGAAACGACTCTTTAGCGTATTATTATCGGGTCGGACACAACGACGGTCGCCTATTTCCATGTTGGATTGCACTCTGCTTCATAGCATATTCAGAATGGCTGCATTACCAATATATCAAGACCCCCTATGTGGGTTTGCGTATCCAGTGGCGGAATGGAGAGTGGAAGCTCCAGAGAAGAAGAAGGCTTACCATGTCGCCCACAAAGAAGACTGGAAACAACGACGACGTGTTTGGCGCGCAAAATATTGATGTCTGTCTTTCAGACAAAAACGTAAAAAAATAATAACATTAATCACACACAAAAATGTCTGTTGTTATAGAAGCGAGCTTTATCGATCACTCTGACGGCAACGTGACCCAGTTTGGACCACTGCTGGGCATGTCAGACCCAGTGAGTGCTAGCAACCCAGCAACCAAGCACTATGTTGACGTAACGGCTGGAGAAGGCACTTCATTTGCTACGACTGTAACGACAGTCGACTTTAGCGTGAACCAGGCCGACAACATATGGCAGAATGTTGCTGGGGTCAGTGCAGTATCGACTCTAGAGAGCAACATGGGAGGCACTGCAGTTCTGCAGATCAGTGCAGCCTCTGCTGCTGCTGTACATACCGCTTTGTTGATACGAGGCGCTGCAATAACTACTAACGTGCCGTCGGTAGAAGTAAGACACCCCATAATAGTAGGCGAGAATGGAGTGGCCGTGCCGTGTACATTCCTACTGTTGACAGATGGGACTATACAGATTGTTAAGATAGACGGGACAAACTTTACGACGGGGCGCACTATTTCGTTCAACACCCTCTGTATAGAATACAACTTGATCTCACCTCCTCTTGATTAAATGGAAAAAAAAACCTGTCCAATTACGTTACACTGGAAAAAATATGACTTCCGTTATTGTAGCAGATTTCATTGTCAACCAGGATGGGGATAGGGTCGGGATTCAGTCTAACTCCTTGGTGTCTTTCCCGCCAGTCGACCCGAGCGACATTGTAAGCAAACAATACGTTGATGTCTCGTTCCTGGCCGTACACTCTACCGGTTCGTCCTATGTCGGGACATTGGACTTTTCAGCCAACCCAGCTTCAGCGCTCTATGGCAATACTGACGTGGCCGCCATACCATTCACAGTAAACAGAGTGGGTAATATGGTGAACATCTGGATTCAAGGGTTTGATGTTGAAGAGACGATTTCAGGTACAGCAATAGGCTCTGGATTACCAAAAGAATTTTGGCCGCTGCCTGTCGGAACAACAATAAACGACTCTGTCGTCACGACCCCGGTCTACAGCGCCACCATCCCAGGTCACCTTTGTATGCTCGGAGTCGGTAGTGATGGGCTGGTGAGAGTCACAGGCGACAATTTTGGGTTTCAGACCACCAGTTTTTCATACCTGACAACCAATGTGGCTTAAAAAATAAAAACTTTATCTAAAAATGGCGGTCGTAATAAACCCCGAGTTCATCGTTGCCGAAGTTGGCAACAGGACAATGTATGTAGACACTTTGATACCAACCCCTACGGCAGACAGTGACATTGCAAACAAGGCATATGTCGACGCCGCCAATGGAGGAGATTATACAACAATGAAGGGGCTACTAAACTTTGCAATGACAGGCTCAGCATTAACAGCCACGAATGTCATGTACCAAATCAGTTCAATGGGCGACATTACTACACTCCAATTGGCGCCGATACCGCGTACGACATTGGCAACCCTGACCACAACTGCCATCGTGGGTGGTTCGATCCCAGCTACATTCAGGCCAACTCCAACAGTGACAAGGAGCTGTTGCATCTACGTTGGCTCGTCAGTCGTGATGGGCGAGCTGTCAGTCGCCTCTACGGGTATAGTGAGGATTACATGTCCTGCTGGAACCACATTCACAGCAGGGTCACCTGCCGGGTTTCCTGGCCTTGCAATTACATACATAAACGCCCACCCACTGTAAAAACAATGGAGATTAGATAACTGAGGGTTTTATTTCTGTATGTATTTCCTCGTCTGTCTCATCTATAATAGTATGCATGCCACATGGAATTCTTCTCCACCATGACTCCAAACAGCCGGGGTGTGTTCGATACATATCGTAGTGCTTTCTTGCTTTGAACTTGCAGTAGTTAAAAACATACGAATTGCCAGGAAAAGTGAAAAACGAATGTAGGCCGTCCAAAGAGGCTATATAATCTCTTCGCGACATCGGGCAAATCTTTCTCTTAATACCATTAACCTTCTTCACCTGAACCTTTGTCTTTCTCTCAAACTCTTTTCTGTGTTGTTCCCACAACAGCTTTAAGTCAAGACATATAGGGCATGCCAACCCGAACTGATACAGATCCCATCCATTTCCACGACTGAGAAGTACAGGCATAACATGTTGTTTAAGTAAATATGCCGTCTCCAACGAAGTGTACTTTTTATCATCCATATAAATGCCAATGTATTGTTTATATGTAGACGTCACTAATATACACGTCATCCTGTATTTTATATCTCTTTTTCTTACATGGCAGAACGTCGAGGTGCGGTCGAGACAAGACAGCGCAGACATTTGGTGCGTGAACAGTTGGTCCTTGCAGGAATTGCTCCAAAGGGGGATGCCTTTAACATCATATGGAGCCAAGTGGGCACTAGCGCAAACTTTACAAGTCAGGCGGTTATGCGCATCATTCGGAACTTCCGCAGCGCCCGGCACCCAGCTTTCCCCAAAAACATTTCAATCGCCGCGGCCGCTATGGCTCAGAGGGCGCGATTAGGAGATATTGAGATGGTGACTGCTATTGATGCAGAAGAAGAAGAAGCGGCTGTGGTTGTTCCCCCTGACGTCGCACCGGCCCCTGCTCCAGCCGCACTAATTTTGAGGAGGGGCGATGATGATGACCTGCTTGATTTCCAAATACAGATCGCCCGTGTTGCGCGGCAAGTGGAGGATGAAAACAACCCCACAGAATCCGAGTCTGACGAGGAATGGGTCACTTCGAGGAGGAGACTGGACTTTGCATCACAACCTGTGCAAGCACAAGCTGTCGTATCTCCAACAACCGCGGCTAGACGAGTTATGATGGAGTACTACAAGGGCGACACCGCT
>JARLHW010000093.1 GCA_031292075.1 Desulfosporosinus sp. | reverse complement strand
TGGCTACCAGCGGCTTACGACGTGGAATTCTCCTCTTCTTGTTCGTTGCGAGTCCATTCAAAGCGGGCTCCGTATGTGTAAAGGACTGACTCATCGAATCTCTCTCCCTTGCAGTCCACCTGCAATGTGGACTTAGCCTGTTACCTGATCCCCACCCGGTATTCTGCGAGTAATTCTTGTGTTTCATGTGTTTATATAATGAATGTTGTTGTTCATTATTCATTGAACTTGTACACTCTTTTTAAGTTGCCTGTCAAGTACAATCTGCACGCAGGCGAATCCGTCCCGAATGCAGGCGGTCTGGAATCCTGCCGGAGTGATAAATGAGAGAATACGGCGATTGGTTCACGCAGCCTTAGCGTTTTGCCATCAGACCGTGACGATACGCGAGTGAATGCGATAGTGAGGTTTACCCCCCCAAGAAAGCAGAAGAGATGCTCATGGAATTATTTTTGCAGTAGTCTTTTTGACTAGCCGCTTCTAAGCGAAAGGAACTTTGGTGTAATAATAATGAACTATGTTATGCGTTAAATGACGTTATATCATAACCGCAAGGCATGCTGATACACGTGCATTTTGGGTACTGCCTTAAACAGATATGGGCGGTCAAGGAGAATGGCATGCACCAATTCAGCACGGACAATTCTACGGAAAAAATGATTACGATGATCGATAGTTCCAACTTCTCATGTTTATGCGTTGTCTGCGTATTCCTATGTGCGTTTTGTCTTCTACCTGCGGCAAGGAGCGACCAAACAGCGCAAGTTGAAGACCCTGCGCAGGGGACAAGCGCAGGGAATCACCACCCGGACGCAGAACGGGTCATCGCGCCGAACAGCCGTGAAATTGAATACAGCGGCTACGTACGCAAAGAGTTTGTGAGTCTATCCGACCCATTTAAGACCAGTGTTGCGCGTTTCGAGCGTATATCACAGATGCCAGCCACGGGCTATCAATGGGACAATCCACAAGTCAGCATCCGCTTTCGAACGGACGCAAGAAACGTTGTAGCCTTGCTCTATTACAACGACCGCCATCACTCGAAAAGTGCTCGAAACAGCATTGGAGTCTACTCCGTGGACGGTGTTTTAAAGCCCGCGTGGACGTTCCAGACTCGTCAACAAGGAATTGAACGCAAACCTGAAACCGTCTCCGTACCACTCTTCACGGGGAGTACAGGTTTTCATGCATATGAACTCTTTCTCCCCTATGGAGACTCAGTAGACTTCGCCGGCCTTAAAGTAAATGCCGAAGCGCGTTTCAAGCCCGCGGAACCGAAGCTTCCGATCAGGTATGTCGCCTATGGTGATTCGGTTACACACGGGTTTACCGCTAGTGCGATTGACAAAACCTATCCGTTTATTATCGGAAGGAGAAAAGGATGGGAGACGATCAACTTTGGAT
>JARLHW010000092.1 GCA_031292075.1 Desulfosporosinus sp. | reverse complement strand
GGGGAACCACAGATTACACAGATTAAGAACGATTAGTAGAAACACACAGACAAAGGATAAAGGGGATGGAGAATGTGGAACGGGATTCACAGACCTATGCCATTATTGGTGCAGCAATGGAGGTACACCGGACACTTGGACCAGGGTTTCTCGAAGCGGTTTATCAGGCGGCAGTAGCAATTGAGTTGGCTGAAAAAGGGATTCCGTTTCAAAAAGAAGTTTTGATTGGAATAAATTACAAAGGCAAAGAACTGAATTGTACATACAGAGGGGACTATATTTGTTATAACGAGGTTCTTGTTGAGCTAAAGTCCGTTTCGAAGATGGGAGTCTCAACCTTAGAAGCAAGAGAACCGTCCCCTCGCTTCTTAAGTTAACATACTGGATTTACTAGCCTTGAAAATTATGGTAATATTGGTTTGGGAATATGGAGGTGGGTTATTGTGGATGCTTCGAATATTCCATCTTGTATTTATTCAGAGGTGGGTTTTCTTACTAATCAAGTTATTTCAAGTTATAATCCTACGAAGATAATTTTATTTGGGTCGCATACCAAAGGCACAGCTGTCCAAAATAGAGTTGCTGAGACTGCCTCTTGCTAGAGTTATAAATCTATGCAAGAGGCAGTCCCTTTGGAAACGTGAACAGAAACTGAAGCATGGTGTAAGCCAAGCACTCGTATTTATTTAGGAGAGGAAGTGAAGGACAGTGGCAAATAGCATGACAGGATTCGGGCGGGGAGAAGCAAGTGGAAACGGATATCAGTTCTCTGTTGAGCTTAAATCCGTCAATCATCGGTTCTTAGAAATTGTAGTAC
This sequence comes from Desulfosporosinus sp., assembly GCA_031292075.1. Taxonomy (GTDB): domain Bacteria; phylum Bacillota; class Desulfitobacteriia; order Desulfitobacteriales; family Desulfitobacteriaceae; genus Desulfosporosinus. The sequence goes on along the minus strand of JARLHW010000092.1, from coordinate 50,934 downwards.
GAGCACCGCGCAACTTTATCGGTTTTGAGGAACGAATACGTAAAACGTTACAAGAACGGTTTCAACGCGGTCGGATCGAAGTGTATGTTAATGTGGTGGAAACTGAAGGAAGAAAGAGATTGGTGAAGGTTGACAAAGATTTAGCACTGTCGTATGATAAGACATTGAAGGATCTCGCCTTAGCTCTACATACAGTGTATGAGACGGATATTTACCGTCTAGTTACTTTACCTGAGGTTCTCTCGGTTGTGGAGACTGAAATCGATCTTGATACTTTGTGGAGAGCGTGTGCCGAGTCACTTTTGAAGGCCGCCGATGGTTTCGGGCAAATGCGTCGTTCTGAAGGAGAAAAGTTAACGATCGATTTATCACAAAGGCTTGATCTCATTACCGAATATTTGCAAACGATTGCCGAGCGTGCACCTTATGTCGTGACAGACTACCATGAACGCCTGCAGGAGCGTATTCAGTCCCTCCTAAGTGAGGTCGAATTGGATGCAACTCGACTGGCGAATGAAGTGGTCTATTTTGCAGACCGTGCCTCGATCACGGAAGAACTGGTTCGCTTTGACAGCCATCTAACTCAAAGCCGGGAGGCCTTAGCTAGTTCCGATCCGGTGGGACGCAAACTGGACTTCTTAGTTCAGGAAATGAACCGAGAAATCAATACAATCGGATCAAAAGCCAATGATTTAAAGATTGGGCAACAGGTGGTTAATGTAAAAAGCGAACTGGAAAAGATACGCGAGCAAATTCAAAATCTAGAGTAATTGGAGGATTCAGCTTGGACATTAAGCTCATTAACATTGGGTTTGGCAATATCGTATCTGCAAACCGAATTATTTCGATTGTAAGTCCGGAATCCGCCCCGATCAAACGTATCATCCAAGAAGCACGAGATGCTGGCATGCTCATTGATGCCACTTATGGTAGGCGTACACGTGCTGTGATTATCTGTGACAGCCATCATGTGATTCTGTCTGCAGTACAGCCTGAAACTGTGGCTCATCGTCTTTCCACAAAAGAGTCCAGTACCCACGTAGAAGACCCGGCAGATTAGGGGTGCAGCGTGGAAAAAAATCATGGATTATTAATTGTACTTTCAGGCCCTTCTGGTGCCGGTAAAGGGACGCTTTGTCAAGAATTACTTCGCCAAATGCCCCACTTGAAATATTCCGTCTCGATGACGACTCGATCGCCCCGCCCCGGTGAAGTGGAAGGGGTTCATTATTATTTCCGTTCGCAGCAGGAATTTGAAGCCATGATTGCTGGGGATGAATTACTGGAATCGGCCCGGTTCTGTGATCATTATTACGGAACGCCTAGATTTGCTGTTGAACGGGCAATACAGGAAGGTCAGGACGTTATCTTAGAAATCGAAATCCAAGGAGCACTGCAAGTTAAAAAATGTTTTCCGCAAGGTGTTTTTACTTTTATCGTTCCGCCTTCTCTGGATGTTCTCTCTGAACGTATTCACAAACGAGGAACTGAAACTGAGGAAGTTATTCAGCAACGGTTAGCCACAGCAATTCAGGAACTGGGATATGTGAGTGAGTATGATTATGTAGTTATCAACGATGAAGTTCCTGTGGCTGTCGACAAATTAAAGAGTATCCTCGTAGCAGAAAAATGCCGAGTCAAACGAAAACCGTTTGTCTTTAAGGGGGAGAGTTAAATGAAACAACCTTCACTTGATCTTCTGATGCGTAAAGTCGATAGCAAGTACTCGTTGGTCGTAGTGGTTGCTAAGCGGGCCCGTGCAATCATGGAAGAAGGAAAGCATGAAGATTTAGCTAAGGGTATAAAGCCAGTCAGTATCTCACTTGAGGAGATTTCTCATTCCCAATTCAGATACGAATGTACTCCTGAAGAGAGCGAATAATGTTCATAGGCAAGAAAATCCTCGTCGGGGTTACTGGCGGAATTGCGGCTTACAAAGCCGCGGAAGTTATTAGCCGTTTGCGAAAGCAGCACGCTGAGGTCCATGTCGCGATGACGAAGTCTGCCACAGAATTTATTGCTCCCCTCACTCTTCAAAGCCTTTCGGCAAATCCAGTGCATGTGGAGTTGTTTGACGAGCCTAAACTTTGGAATGTCGAGCATATCTCCTTGGCTGAATACATTGATGCAGTTGTTGTCGCACCAGCCACAGCCAATATATTAACAAAGATGGCGATAGGATTGGCTGATGATTTTCTTTCGACAGTTCTGTTGGCGACCCGAGCCCCGATTTTTGTGGCACCAGCTATGAACCATGCAATGTTTCATCATCCGGCGACTCAAGCCAATCTTACGATCCTCAAAGATCGAGGGATCCATGCCCTGGGACCTGACACAGGCTTTCAAGCGTGTGGAACCGTAGGGGACGGACGCATGAGTGAACCGGTGGAGATTGTGGAATCCTTAGCTCGTTTTTTCGGCGGTAAGGATTGGTTAAAAGGTAAGAGGGCTCTTGTGACGGCGGGAGGAACCCGAGAACCGCTCGATCCTGTTCGCTATCTTGGTAATCGAAGTTCAGGCCGGATGGGGTATGCCATTGCTCAAGCGTTGCAGGAAGCAGGTGCAGAGACCGTCCTGGTTAGCGCGCCAACGGATTTGGCAACTCCACCCGGAGTTACCCGAATATCTGTGCAGACAGCACTAGAGATGTATGATGCTGTATTGGCGCATTTCTCGGAAGTGGACGTTGTCGTTAAAGCGGCAGCGGTCGCGGATTATCGGCCAGCAGTCCAAGCGGAGCAAAAGATAAAAAAAGATGGTACAAGCCGTACGCTGGAGTTGGTTCCAAACCCAGATATTTTAGCAGAGCTGGGGCGTAAAAAAACTTCGCAGATTCTGGTTGGGTTTGCAGCTGAGACGGAGAATCTCTTGACAAACGCTCAGCATAAAATGCAGAGGAAGAACGTCAACCTCATAGTGGCAAATGATGTTACTAAGCCGGGGGCTGGCTTTGGCAGCCCAACCAATATTGTCAGTTTTCTTTTTCCCGACGGAAGAAAGATAGATTTTCCTCAGATAAGCAAACTTGAGGTTGGACGACATCTTGTTCGCGAGATCGCCTGTCTCCTTGGAGTAGATACGAAGGAGTGAAATTATTGGTTAGAAAGTTATTTACATCTGAATCTGTAACGGAAGGGCATCCCGATAAAATCTGTGACCAAATTTCAGACGCCATTTTGGATGCGATTTATGCGTTAGATCCTAATGCTCGCGTGGCCTGTGAAACGACCGTGACAACAGGATTGGTCCTAGTCAGCGGCGAGATCACGACCTCGTGTTATGTGGATATTCCTCATGTTGTCAGGGAGACGATCCGGGGAGTTGGTTATACTCGGGCCAAATATGGTTTTGACGCTGACACCTGTGCAGTCTTAACCTCGATTGGAGAACAATCGGCTGATATCGCCTTGGGTGTGAATAGAGCTTTAGAAGCGAAAACTGGCGAAATGACGGATAGTGATATTGAGGCCATCGGAGCCGGGGATCAAGGGATGATGTTCGGCTATGCAACGAATGAAAGTGAAAGCTACATGCCGACTCCTATTGACCTAGCACACCGTTTAGCTCGTAAACTTAGCGAAATGCGGAAATCAGATTTTTTAAGTTACTTGCGCCCGGATGGGAAAACGCAGGTAACGGTGGAATACGAGGATAACAAACCGATTCGGGTGGATACGGTTGTGATTTCCACTCAGCATCACCCTGATGTAACACAGGACCAAATTCGTCGTGACCTGTTGCAATACGTTGTTTACCCGACGATTCCCAGAGAGCTGTTAGATGAGGATACAAAGTATTTTATTAACCCAACAGGACGTTTTGTCATCGGTGGGCCTCAAGGAGATTGTGGTCTGACAGGACGCAAAATTATAGTGGACACTTATGGTGGGATGGCCCGCCATGGCGGTGGTGCCTTCTCAGGCAAGGATCCCACAAAGGTTGATCGTTCGGCAGCCTATGCTGCTCGTTATGTTGCCAAAAATATTGTTGCTGCAGGATTGGCAGACCGCTGTGAAATTCAGATTGCTTACGCCATTGGCGTGGCTCGTCCAGTATCCGTCTCTATTGAGACGTTTGGAACAGGAAAGATTGCTGATAATAAAATTGTCGATTTTATAGTGCAAACCTTTGACCTTCGACCGGCAGGTATTATCAAGGCCTTGGATCTTCGACGCCCAATTTATCGTCAAACAGCAGCTTATGGGCATTTTGGAAGAACTGACCTCGACCTTCCCTGGGAAAAAACGGATAAAGCTGAAGTCTTGCGCAGGCTTGCAGGATTATAGATTAATAGAGGTATTCTGATAACAGGACCATCAATGAACTGTAAACAAATGGAATGTAATCCAAAAAGGCAGGTAAATTAGCAATAATTTACCTGCCTTCGTTCTTTATGGGTTAAGTGACTAATAGAAATGGGTGGTATGATAACCTGATCTGTAGTATATTAGATCATATAATTGCCTTTAAAAGTAATGTGTTATAGGAATATAACCATTGATCGCTCAATGAATTTTATGTAAAAGTAGGGGATGGGGTAATGGATATAGCAGGTAAGGTACTTGAGGAAAGTGATGGAACAGAACAACAATTGTTGAAGGGGCTGCGCAAGACGGTAGAGAGCGTTTTGCATATTCCATACTATCAAGAGCGCTTTGGTGAGAGCGGAATAAACCAAGCTGAGCAGGTTCAGTCTCTTAGGGAGTTTCAGCGACTTCCGTTAACAACTAAAGAGGATTTGCGCAAAAATTATCCGTTTGGACTTTTTGCCGAACCTATGGAAAACATTGTCCGGCTGCATGCCTCTTCAGGAACAACGGGCAAACCAACTGTTGTGGGATATACGCGTAAAGATATAGAACTTTGGGCAAAAATCGTGGCAAGTGAACTCAAGAGAGCGGGCGTAACAGAGAAAGATGTCGTTCAAATTGCCTATGGATATGGCTTGTTTACCGGAGGGATGGGACTACACTATGGCTGTGAAGAACTGGGCGCTGTAGTAGTTCCAATATCCGGTGGGAATACAGCTCGTCAACTCATGCTTATGCGGGATTTTGGGACTACCGTGTTGGCGTGTACCCCATCCTATGCGTTATACTTGGCGGAAAGTCTCGAAGAATCGGGGATTGCCCGCGACGAATTAAAGTTAAAAATTGGGATCTTTGGTGCAGAGCCTTGGACAGAAGGAATGCGAGAACAGATCGAAGCGCGCTTGGGCATCAAAGCGTTTGATATTTATGGGCTCAGCGAAACCATGGGACCGGGTGTTGCATTGGAATGTCCGGCGCACCGAGGATTACATATTGACGAACATTTTTATCCGGAAATTTTGGATACCGAAGGAAATTCACGACCTAGCGGAGAACAAGGGGAGTTAGTTATTACCAGTCTGGATAAAGAGGCCTTTCCTGTGATACGCTATCGTACTAAAGACTTGACTACCTTACATTATGGGACGTGTTCCTGTGGACATGTCGGTTGGACCATGGAAAGGGTTACGGCTCGAGTGGATGATATGTTAATTATTCGAGGGGTCAATGTCTTTCCCAGTCAAGTCGAAGAGGCTATTTTATCCTTGGGAGAGTTTGAACCGCATTATCTACTTGTCGTTTACCGCTCGGGGAACATGGATCAACTTGAAGTCCAGGTCGAAGTTAATGAAAGCAGTGCTTTTGACGAGGTACGAGAGTTGGAAGCGCAACAAGAACGTCTAAAACAAAGAATTAAGGAAGTTCTGGGTATTGCGGTTCGCGTTCGACTGGTAGAACCTAAAAGTATACCGCGGAGTGAAGGAAAAGCCATTCGGGTTGTCGATAAACGCAAATAGGGAGGGTTGAAAACTATGTTGCAATTATCTATTTTTTTAGAGAATGCCAAAGGGCGGTTGGCTGAGGTAATAAGTCTTCTCGCCGAACTAAAGGTAAATTTGCGAGCCCTGTCGTTGGCGGATACCAAGGATTATGGGGTGTTACGAATTATCGTTGATGAACCTGAAGTGACAACAGAAAAATTACGTGAACAAAAAGTTGTTGTTTCCTTAACAAAGGTCTGGATACTTATAGTTCCTGATCGTGCTGGTGGACTGGCTGAGATGCTCAACCAACTCGTAAAAGAGGATGTAGTAGTGGAATACATGTATGCTTTTGTAGAAAAAGAGAACGAACAGGCCCAAGTGGTTATTCGAGTTCAGGATCAGGATATTATGGAGAAGGCCATGCAGAAGCTTAATTTGCCCGTTAGGTAGGCAGGACGACTGCGCTCATTGACGCAAGTCCGCTAAAGTGCTTCTCTAAGCTAAGAAACTTCCTCTGAGCTTGGGTCGACGGGGTTTGGACATAAGTCGCGGATGGTTTCTCGACTTGCATCAAAATTAAATGGAGGTAAATAATGAATATTGCAGTGGCAGCTGATGGTAAAAGTTTAGAAAGTCAGGTATCTGAGAGATTTGAACTATGTTCATACATGTTAATTGTTAACATGGATGATTTAACTGTTAATGCTATAAACAAAGATGAATTATTAGGAACTTCACTTGAAGAAAATCTCGCTCAGAAAGTATTAGAGTATAATTGTGAAGCTGTAATTACAGGAAATATTAATCTAACAGCATTTAATATACTTACAGATGCTTATGTAACCAGATATTATGGAGCTGGACATTCAGTCAAGGATGCCCTTGAACTATCTGAAAAACAGTTGCTGAAATTAATTAAAGAAGAGTGTAAGAGTAATCATCATCATTAAACTCTTAAGGAGGAGGAGATGTAGGTAAAATAAAGCAAGAGGCTCTTGTCAGGACGAGAGCCTCTTGCTTTATTTGTTCTTTCTACTTGCCTTTTGGTTTACTCTTTGATTTGCCTTGTTTTGCTGGGCTTGAAGCTTTTCCAGCAACCTTTAGACCAACATTCGTCTCAACTTGTATATCGTCTTTGACTTGACCTTTCAGTATAAGGTTCAAGGTAATCCCAACGACGGTTGCCCAGGCCACGCCGTGGTCTGGTAAGCCAATACCGAGAGCAAAGATGACGGAGGCGATGATGAGGTTTTTTGTTTCGGAAAAATCTACTTTAGCTTCAATAAGAGTGCGTATACCTGTCGTGCCGATCATCCCAAAGAGGAGGATGGTAACTCCACCCATAACAGCACCAGGAATAGACATAATTGCAGCTTGTAAGGGGTTAAAAAGGCTTAAAATAATAGCGATAATCGCGGCCATCCAGATGTTGAAGGTGCTGTAAACTTTTGTCACAGCAAGCACTCCGATGTTTTCGCCATAAGTAGTTACTGGAGGTCCACCGAGAAAGCTGGCTACGACGGTGGCTAGACCATTACCAAGGAGGACTCGATGAAATCCGGGGTTTTCAATCAGGTCAGAATGAGTTATATTACCGAGCACAATCATGTGTCCCAAATCTTCAATGATCGTTACAAGCGCGAGCGGAGCCATAGCTAAAATAGCTACTTTATCAAAGCTGGGTAGTCGGAAATCGCTTCCGAGTTTGATGGGGATAACAATAAGTTGGCTAAAGGAAGCATAGATTGGTTTGAAATCAATAAGGCCCATGATTGAAGCGAGAACATATCCAGCGATAATAGCTATTAGGATCGGAATGATTTTAAGGAAGCCTTTGGCATACACTGAAAGTAATGCTGCGACGGCTAATGTGAAGGCGGCAATCGGCCAATTTTGAGATGCCATGCCTATAGACGTTGAGGTTAGGCTCAAACCAATGATAGCTACCACAGGTCCAGCGACAATTGGGGGAACAATCTTGTGGATCCAGCGGGTCCCAAAGGCAGCCATAAGCAAATAGATGACGAGATACACCAAACCGACGGCTAAGGCGCCACCCATTGCTGCGGAAGGATTGTGATTCGTCTTAACAAAGGTGGTTAAGGCCGCTATGTAAGCAAACGATGAACCAAGATAAGCGGGAATCCGACTTTTTGTTAATAATAAAAATATAATGGTGCCAATACCAGAAGAAAGGAGAGCCACTGACGGGCTGAGACCGGTCAAAAATGGGACAAGTACAGTTGCGCCAAACATGGCAAAGACGTGTTGCAAGCCAAGAGGGATTGCTTGAGTTAGGGGGAGTCTTTCATCGATTTGAACTTCGTTAGACATGGTTACCTCCTCTTTCTAAAAAAAACCTCTTTCCTGCCCGCAAGCAAGAAAGAGGTGTCCATGGTCGACTCATGGTTCGCCATTCCCTTCTTAGTCTCACGGGACTATTTAAAGGTAAAAAGATTTAATTGCACTGAATATATCACAATTTGTACTATTTTAACAAGAGGTTAATAATTTCCTGTCTGCTATTATTTAATTTGGCGATGAGTTGACAGACAGTCTTTAATTGATCTCTTAATTAGGATAGGTCTCTTATAACATCGTCTAATCTTTTGATTATTTATGTCGGACGGATTATGATAAACTATAAGGCGAATGAAAATCTGATATAATGTTTTTTGGACGGATCAGCGCTCTTTATTGAAAAATATTTTGAGCCGATAAGGAGGCGTCGTCATGTTTCGCTATGCGGAGGTTTTAGTTGATGTAGCAAATCGGCGCCTTGATCAAAGTTACTATTATCTTATTCCTGAGTATCTAAATTTAAAGGTAGGAATGCGAGTTCTCGTCTTTCTCCAAAACCGCAAGGTTCAGGGGCTTGTGGTGAAGGTTACGAATGATCTGCCTGAGGGGCTGGCGTTAATAAGTCTGAAGTCCATTTTAGAAATTGTAGATGAAGATAGTCTAGTTCCAACGGATCTGATTGAACTTGCCCATTGGCTAGCACAAACCACTATTTGCTCAGTGGCGCAAAGCTTACACACGGTTTGGCCACTGCTCAGAGGGAAAGTGGAAGATTGGGTTAAACTCATAGCATCTATTAAGGATTCAGATGTTCAGACTCTGCAGTGGTTAGATACGGATGCCTTTCGCGCGGTTACGGTGCTTGAGCGGGCACGGAGTAAAGCCATTCCTCTTAAGATCTTCTTGAAACGGGCGGATATCTCTGAGGCGACGCTCGCCAAACTCTTTCAACAAGGATGGGCCAAAAAAGAAACTCGCTTTGTTTCGAAAGGAGAAGGCGCTCTAAAGAAAATTTCTCCTCCTGAAGGTTCTTTAGAGAAAGTATCTTTAAGCCAGAATTATGTAGATGAAAAACGCGAGCTTTCTTCCGGCCGGACCTACAAACTAACCAGGGAACAAACTGCGGCAGTAAAGAGCGTTTTGACTGTCCTAGCGGAAGGTTCGCCGCAAACCATCTTATTACATGGTGTTACGGGCAGTGGAAAAACGGATGTTTATCGTGAGTTGATTGAGCAGATATTAGCGCAAGGTGGAGATGCAATTCTTCTTGTACCGGAAATTTCTCTAACATCTCAAGTTGCAAGTTATTTTGAAACCCAATTTGGTACACAAGTGATTATATTACACTCAGGTTTACGGCAGAGGGAAAAAATGAAAGCTTGGGAGGATATTGCGGCAGGTCATAAGCGTATTGTCATCGGAGCCCGTTCGGCAGTGTTTGCCCCGTTATTGAATTTGAGGCTTATCATTATAGATGAGGAACATGATGGTGCCTATAAACAAGATGAAAACCCCAAATACCATGCCCGGGATGTCGCCCGCAAACGTATGGAACAGCTAAGGGGCGTCGTTTTGCTTGGGAGTGCAACGCCTTCCTTGGAAGCTTATGCTGCAGCACAAGCCGGTAAAATTCGCTTGCTAACGATGACTGGGCGAATCGGGAAAAGTGTCCTCCCGCCGGTTGAAATTGTGGATATGCGTGAGGAGCTTATACAGGGAAACCGCAGTATGTTCTCCCTTCTGCTGCAACAAAAGCTACGAGAAAGGATAGCGCGGGGCGAGCAAACTATGCTTTTCCTGAACCGGAGAGGGTATTCTACTTTTGTGGTATGCAGGGAATGTGGTTATGTGGTCAGTTGTCCCAATTGTGATATAGCTCTGACTTATCATACACAAGGCCAGGCCATGCGCTGTCATTATTGTAACCACAAGGAGCTTCCGCCTCTGTCATGCCCGAAATGTGGCAGTCGGTATATTCGGTTCTTTGGTCAGGGGACGCAACGCGTTGAGGAGGAGTTGAAGGGCCTATTGCCGGAGGTTCCCATCTTACGCCTGGACTTTGATACGACACGCTCCGGCGAAGCGCATCATACGATCTTGGAAAGTTTTCGTCGTCAAGAAGCTTCTGTTTTAGTTGGAACGCAAATGATGGCCAAAGGACTGGACTTTCCAAATGTCACCTTGGTTGGGGTCATAGCTGCAGATCAAATGCTCAATATGCCGGATTTCCGGGCCAGAGAACGGACTTTCCAACTTTTAACTCAGGTCGCAGGACGAGCGGGTCGAAGTGTCAAACCGGGCGAAGTCGTGATTCAGACCTATTCGCCGACTGATGATGCTGTTTTGAGGGCAGCACATCATGATTTCCAAGGGTTTTTCTGGGACGAAATTCGCTATCGCAAAGAACGAAAGTATCCGCCGTATACTCATATAATTCGTGTCCTTCTACTTCATGAAAAAGAGGAGCGGGTCATAACAGGGGCCAATGATTTAGGAGCATATTTGCGACAAGGAATGCAAGGACCTAAATTTGGAAATACTGAAATGGATATTCTGGGGCCTGCACCGGCCATTTTAACTAGACTCAAGAATCAATGGAGATGGCAAATATCCGTCAAAGGGATAAACTTGGATCTGCTTCGAGCGTTCTTGCATCTAGGGGTTCAACAGTTTTTTAACGGTCCGGCAAGTAGCGGTATTATTTTAAACATTGAAGTCGATCCCCTTACATGAAACAGAGGTCAGGAGTCTGAGGCCAGAAGCTGGAAGTCAGAGACTTGAGAATAGGTAATGAAAACGCGGCTGACTCACTTATACTTTCTACTGGTATAAAATATTCCGAGAAAGTTTAACCACCAAGGACATAAAATATAGGATACGGCTGAGCGAGATTCAAGATTCGAACCATGAACTTAGAGTAATATACGATATTCAAACAACGTACTACGAATCACGAGATGGAAGGAGTAAATAAGAATGGCTGTTTATCAGATTGTGGAAATAGGTGCAGAGGTACTGCGTGAAAAAGCAAAAGAGGTTAAAGAGATTAATCCCTCTATTATTAAACTTTTAGATAATATGATTGATACCCTGTTTGCTGCCGATGGGGTGGGGTTAGCTGCCCCTCAAATTGGAGTTTCTAAGCGGGTCATCGTAGTTAAAGTGGACGAAGTACTGGTTGAACTTATTAATCCTGTTATTTTAGAAAAAGAGGGTGCAAACAGTGCCGAGGAAGGGTGCCTTAGCATTCCCAATATAACCGGAGATGTAGTCCGGGCAGCGAGAGTTCGCGTTCAGGGACTAAATCGTCAGGGACAATTGTTGGACTTTCAGGCGGAGCGTTTGTTGGCTCGAGCTTTACAACATGAGATTGACCATTTGGAAGGGATATTGTTTGTGGATGTTGCGAAGAAGACTTATCGGAGCTAGTCGGAGCTTTTTGTACACACGACACGGGGATAGGCCGACGGGGGAGGAGCGTTTTCTGCACGCGTCTGCGAGTTACGCCGCTGACAAGCTGGATGGTTCGCGAGCGCGCCAAACCTCTGGGTTGGATGGCCGCATGCTATGCCATCCTTGGCGCATGCGGCACTAGGAACATCCTGTTCCGTCGCATGTGAACCACTAGCGAGCTACGGGGACGCGAACCATCAGTGCTTGTCTGGACCGCGACTCCACTGACGCAGCCGCTTAGCAGAAAAGCGCTCCTCTTGGGAAGGGCTTTGGAGAGTGAATGGAGTTGCTTTGCAGAAAGGCGCTCCTTGGGCTTGACTAAAGGCTTTGAACTGTAAATTACGAGCAGCTAACCTCGAGAAGGAGGAATGAATATGCGATTAGTCTTTATGGGTACACCAGATTTTGCTGTGCCTGCTTTACGGGCTTTGGTGAGTGCGGGACATGAAGTGGTTGGGGTCTTTACCCAGCCTGATCGGCCTGCAGGGCGAGGGAAAAATTTAAAGCCTAGCCCCGTAAAAGTAGCGGCGGAGGAGTTGGGTTTACCTGTCTTTCAACCCGAAAGGATAAAAACATCAGAGGGAATTCAACAGCTACAGGCCTTAGCCCCGGATAGCATTATTGTTGTTGCTTACGGACAAATCTTATCTCGGGAAATTTTGCAGTTGCCTTCAAGAGGGTGTATTAATGTCCATGCTTCATTGCTTCCGGCTTACCGTGGAGCAGCGCCGATTCATTGGGCGGTCATGAGGGGGGAAACCCATACCGGTGTTACCACTATGCTGATGGATGATGGTTTGGATACAGGGGATATGTTGTTAAAACAAGAAATTTTGATTTCCAATGATGCAACGACGGGTGAGATTCATGATGAGTTAGCCTCTTTAGGAGGGAAACTCTTGATAGAGACGTTAAATGAGTTGGAAATGGGGAGCTTAATTGCTACTCCTCAAACTGGTACCTCGAATTATGCGCCCCTTCTAAAACGTGAACATGAATATTTAGATTGGTCACGTCGGGCGATAGAACTGCATCATCAGATTCGAGGGTTAAACCCTTGGCCGGGAGCGTTTGCGACCTTTCGGGGGGAAAACTTGAAGATCTGGCGAAGCGCTCCCGTTCTACAAACGGACAAATACTTGGAGACTGATGCGTTTTCGAAGACGGCGACATTCTATCCAGGTCAAATTCTCCAAGTACTGGAGGATAGTTTGCTGGTTCAGACTGGGGATGGAGTCCTTCGAATTCTGGAGGTCCAACCAGCAGGGAAACGTGCTATGTCAGCCAGGGATTTCTTCAATGGCCGACATGGCCAGGTGGGAGAAAAATTAGGGTAAGAGAGATCGAGGCACAGGGCTCGATATACGAGGCCGATGTACAAAGGCGATCAAAGTTTGCAGAACAATTAATTTCTTAAAGTTTAATTTGTTTTCGATTCGTAGAATCGAATTCACAATTCGTACATCGAGCATCGAGCCTCGGACTTCGAGAAGAGCCTTGAGTATCGAATAAAGGAGGTCGACTTATGCTATTTTGGGATCCTACAATGGTTCTCTTGATTCCCGCCATCTTGTTGTCGTTATACGCTCAATTCAAAATCTCTTCAGCTTACAAACAATATTCTGAAATTCGTTCACAATCGGGGCTTACAGGAGCACAGGCTGCACGAGCGCTGTTAAATAGTAACGGTTTGTACGATGTTCGGGTTGAACCAATCCGCGGACGGCTTTCAGATCATTACGATCCGCGAACCAGGGTCATTAATCTTAGTGAAGATGTCTATCAGAGTACCTCACTATCTTCTGTGGCGGTAGCCGCTCACGAAACGGGACATGCGTTACAACACGCGACTGGTTATTTCCCGATGCAACTCAGGTCCTCCTTTGTCCCTGTCGCGAACCTTGGCAGTGGGGCTGGTCCGATGTTGATTTTGGTTGGTCTTTTTATGCCGAGCATTGGCTGGCTCCTTCAGTTAGGAATTTTCGCTTTCTCGTTCGCCGTACTTTTTCAGATCATAACTCTGCCGGTAGAGTTCAATGCGAGTCATAGGGCCTTGTTACTTTTACAGGAGGGAAATTTGCTGCGCGGCGAGGAAGTTCGCGGTGCACGCACTGTGTTAAATGCGGCCGCTTTAACTTATGTAGCAGCAGCGTTGGCAGCGGTGCTTCAGTTAGCAAGGTTCATCCTGATTGCTCGGGGTAGAAGCGATGATTAAAGATACAGCCCGAGGGATGGCGGTCCAGATATTGACCAGAGTTGAGGTAGAAGGAGCGTATGCCAATCTCTTGCTGCAGAGGAATGTTGGCAGGCTATCGGATTCGCGAGACCGTCAATTTGTGACCTTTTTGGTGAATGGAGCGCTTAAACATCGGCTAACCTTGGATTATGCTTTGCGCAGGTATCTAAGCAAGCCGATGTCGGCACTTCCTCATGAGGTTAGGGCTATTCTGCGCATCGGGGCTTTTCAACTGCTTTATGTGGATAAAGTTCCGGACGCAGTGGCGGTCAATGAGAGTGTGGAATTAGCGAAACACCACCCTAAATTTACGGGGTTGGTGAATGTCGTCTTACGTAAGGTTATGAATCAGGCCTGGGATTTTCCTTGGCCTGATGTGAAACGAGAAACAGTACGCTATCTTTCGGTACGCTACTCTCATCCTGAATGGATGATTCAGCGTTGGTTAAAACGTTGGGGTTTGGAGGAAACGGAAGCCTTGTGTCGAGCCAATAATCAGCCGGCTCAAACTTGGATCAGGACGAATACCCTGAAGATCACACGAGAAGATTTAATGGATCGTCTCACTCAGGAAGGAATTACAGTCGAACCCGGAACTCGGGTACCAGAAAGCCTAAGGATCTATAATTTCGGTGCGTTAGACCGGTTGGAGAGCTTTCAAGAAGGGCTTTTTACGGTTCAGGATGAAAGTTCCCAACTTGTTGCTCATGTGGTTGACCCTAGGCCAGGACAATGTGTACTAGATGCCTGTAGTGCCCCAGGCGGGAAAACGACGCATATGGCTCAGATGATGCATAATAAGGGCCAAATCCTAGCGTTTGATATCCATGCCCATAAGCTGGAACTCATCGACCAGTCAGCTCAAAGAATGGGTATTACAATAATCCAATCTCAGTTGGGTGATGCTCGTGAATTGCCGGGAATAAAACTTGGTTCCCAACAGCGCGTTTTAGTCGACGCTCCGTGTTCCGGTTTAGGCGTTCTGCGACGGAAAGCGGATCTGCGTTGGCAGAAAGAAGAACAAGACCTGTTGGATTTGCCGCGGCTTCAACTTGCCATCTTGGAACGGGCAGCATCTTGTGTCGAAGTCGGGGGGGATTTAATTTACACAACCTGTACAATCGAGCCCGAAGAGAACTTTGAATTAGTCAAGATGTTTCGTTCAGCGCATCCGGAATTTGAGCCGGTCAACCTAGTGGAGGCTTTGCCCTTTACCCTTGTGGATTCAAGAGATAGGCAACAAGCGAGTAAAGGGATGCTCCAGCTTTTACCGCATCGTCATGAGATGGACGGATTTTTCTTGGCAAAATTCCATCGAACTAGTTAAGCTGTACAAACTGACGTTTATATATAGTTTTCTTTACAAGGAAGTTTAACTGGAATGAATTGGGTGAATAATAAGTATTATGGAAAATATCGAATTACGCGGCTGTACCGAAGATGAACTGATACAGATCTGTCAGGAGATGGGTTTAAAACGGTTTCGAGCGATCCAATTGTTCCAATGGGTGCAACAAAAAGCAGTACGCACTTGGGATGAAATGAAAAACATTGGGGATCGCGATCGGCATACTCTACGTTCTCGCCTGAGTCTTTATTCTTTAGGAATGGTTCGAGAAGTGCGTTCTAAGGATGGCACTCGAAAGTACCTATTCCGCCTTGACGACGGTGAA
This sequence comes from Desulfosporosinus sp., assembly GCA_031292075.1. Classification (GTDB taxonomy): domain Bacteria; phylum Bacillota; class Desulfitobacteriia; order Desulfitobacteriales; family Desulfitobacteriaceae; genus Desulfosporosinus. The sequence goes on along the minus strand of JARLHW010000092.1, from coordinate 35,477 downwards.
ATGATTGAGTGCGTTTTAATGGATTATGTGCGGACTAGGTCGCGGGATCGTCACACAGTTTGTGTCTCCACTCAGGTTGGATGCTCGGTAGGGTGCGCATTTTGTGCCACAGGGTTGGAGGGGTTTCGGAGAAACCTCAGTGTCGGTGAAATTGTGGGTCAAGTGTTGGATATCACCCATTTTGTCCGTCAAGAAGACCCCGATTTTCAGGTGACTAACATTGTCTTTATGGGTATGGGGGAACCCCTTCTCAATTATGATCATCTTCTTCAGGCAATCCAACTTCTGAATCAGGGACAGGGTCTAAATATCGGCATGCGACGGATGACAGTTTCAACCTGTGGGGTTGTGCCCCGAATTATTCAACTGGCAAAAGATAACCCCCAGGTCGGTCTCGCTGTCTCACTTCATGCAGCCCAAGATCAAGTGAGAAATGATTTGATCCCGATGAATCGCCGTTATCCGCTGATCCAGCTAATGGAAGCCTGCCGCGAGTATACGCAAATCACGCATCGCCGTATTACTTTTGAAGTGGCCTTGACTTCGGAAAATGTCAAGCGGGAGGAAGCTGAGGCTCTTGTAAGATTATTAAAAGGACAATTTGGACATGTCAATTTGATTCCGATTAACCCTGTGGCAGGAACTGGAATGGAACGTCCCGACCCAGAGCTGATGAGAAAGTTTGCCCAGGTGTTAGAAGATGGTGGAATTTCTGTTTCTTCAAGGGAGGAGCGTGGTGCAGATATTGATGCAGCTTGCGGTCAACTTCGTCGACAGTGGGAGGGTGAGTTATAATGAACCTATTGGCCCGATTTGAAGGGATGGCCGAATTTTTGTTCACCGGAGCTTTCAAAAAAGGTGCTGCCCGCCTTCAACCGGTGGAAATCGCCAAAGAGCTTGTCAAGGCGATGCTTAAAAATAAGCAGATCAGCATTTCACAAGTGTACGTGCCGAACATTTACCGGGTTTATCTCCATTCCAGTGATTGGGGTCCGCTGGCTAGTTTTGGGGATGTGTTTCTCATCGAGCTCTCAAAATATTTATTTGCGGAAGCAGCCCGAAACGGGTATACATTTTTAACCAAACCGGCCATTGAGTTGCATTCGGATGAGACGGTTAATCCTCGAGAAATGGTCGTTGAAGTTGACTTTGATGATTCTATTGACGTAGACTGGGGCGATGAGGAAAGAGAAGAAGAGAAAGAACAAAAAATCCAAAAAGAACAAGAAATAAAAGAAAAAGAGACCGTCGGCGAACTTGACTGGCGTGAATGTACAACCATTTTTAATGAGTATGCCAAGCCAAACTTATTGGATCAGGGTCTGATAGGCAGGAATTCAGAGTACTTTCTCGAAATTATAGAAGGGCCAGATAGCGGACAGTCATTTTCGCTGAAAGATGCCGAAGTTTTCGTTGGTCGACATGGGCAATGTGAGCTGGTACTCCATGACCCTGAGGTTTCGCGACGGCATCTGAAGATTGCGCTTGGTGAGAATTGTTGGTGGTTGGACGATTTAGGAAGTACCAACGGTTCGTTAGTTAATGGACAAAGAATTACGCATTTGTCGGTTATTCCTGGAGACCGTATTCAAATTGGACAAAGTGTACTGGTGATACGAAGATTAACTCCGGCGTAAATTAAAACAGGAAAGCCTTTGGGTTAAGTTTCTGACTTCTGGCTTCTGATTACCGATCTCTGATGGGGAGGGTTGTATGCAATTTGTATTAGTCATTGGACGGTTAGCCTTTGTCGCCCTTATCTATCTTTTTATATTCCGCATTTTTACGGTCTTGATGGCTGATCTCCATATGAAGGGGATCTGTCAAAGTCCGATTAATGAATACGGACGGTTAGAAGTACTGACCGGGGCAGAAACTCTTTCTAGGGGGCGCATTTTTAAGGTGGACGGAAAAGGGCTGCGTTTGGGGCGCGGCAAGCATAATGATATTGTTTTACCAGATCATTTTGCTTCCATTGACCATGCTGTTTTTAGGTTGCAAAAAGGACAAACCATTGTGGAAGATCTAGGAAGTACGAACGGGACATGGGTCAATGGAGAGCAAATCCATTCTCCTGTACAAATGGTGGCAGGAGATTATGTGAAAATTGGAAGTATTACCTTCCAATACTCGAGGTGGCAAAATGAGAGTACTAAGCTTTAGTGAAAAAGGATGTATTCGTAAAAATAATGAAGATTCTTTTCTGGTGTTACCTTCGCAAGGTCTTTATGCCGTGGCGGACGGGATGGGGGGGCATCGCGCGGGAGAAGTGGCTTCTTCGACCGCACTACGAGAAGTGGAAAAATCGGCACCTCGGTTAGTTGAACTTGAGGATCAGATTTTGGAAAGAGAGTTAACTGCAGCTTTTATTCAAGCGAATCGGGTGGTCTATGAATCCTCGACGACTAAGCCGGAAAATGCCGGGATGGGAACGACTCTGACAGTCCTGTTGGTGCGCAGCAAAACAGCTGTAATTGCTCATGTTGGAGATAGTCGCGCTTATCTATGGCGAGATAAAGAGTTAACTGCCTTGACAATGGACCATTCGATGGTCGGCGAACTCGTACGGTTAGGACAGATCTCCCTTGAAGAAGCGGAAAAACACCCTCAACGGCATGTGCTGATGCGTGCTGTGGGAGCAGACCCAGAGATTGAATTGGATTGTAAGAGTTTAAGTTTACAAACAGGAGACGTTTTTCTTTTGTGCACTGACGGCTTTTCTAATATGATTAGTAATCAGGAACTTGCGGAAACATTCCTTGAACATGGATCTTGGGAGGCAAGATTTGAGAAATTGCGAAAGCTTACCCTAGAACGGGGTGCCCCAGATAATTTCACAGCCTTGTGCTGTATTATGGATCAAGCTGATGAGTAGCCTGCCCTTAGGGCTGTATTTGTAATGCTAGTGGATCAATCTCGGACTTTGATCTTTTTATGTACCTCTGGCAGGTATACCCCTTCCTTGGGTAAGTTATTGTAGAAGTTCGGTTATTATTTCCTTTAGCTTAGGGGTATTACTGAATATCTTAAACGCCATCGCGAAGGTTATCACAGCGCCAAGAATTAGGGAAGGGAGTATGCAACATAATGCGAGGGGTACGTCGAGTAGCACTTGGTATGGCCTTAAGCTTTTTCATTTTAAGTCTTGGTTTAGTTTATTGGCAGGTTGCTCAGGCGGATACGTTGCTGGAAAACCCGGCCAATCGTCGCTTAATTCTTATGGAAAGCCGTGCGACCCGAGGAGGAATTTTTGATCGTAACGGCGAAGTACTAGCACAAATTCAGACGTCCAAGGGTAAGAAGGTTCGAGTGTATCCCAAAGGAGAAATGTTTGAACCTACGCTTGGTTATTCGACTCTGAAACTGGGCTCTTCCGGGCTAGAAGGAACTTTGGCAGATTGGTTGCTGGGAATCAAGCAACCAACGCCTACACAGGCGGTTCAACAACTCTTTGCACTTCCCCGTCAAGGGGATGACGTAGTGCTTACCTTGGATTCGCGTTTACAGAGCATCGCTTATAATGCGCTTAAGGGCAAAATGGGGGCTGCTGTGGCCGTTGATCCGCAGACTGGAGAAGTGTTAGCGTTGGTGAGTCAACCCAGTTTTGATCCGACAACTCTCGAACAGAACTGGAAGGGAATCCTTAGCCGTACACAGGAACGCCCCCTTGAAAACCATGCTTTTTCTCTCTTTCCGCCCGGATCAACGATGAAAGTGGTTACGTCCGCAGCCTTGTTTCGGAGCGGGCTCAATACCACGAACTTGTATGATAGCACAGGTTCAACGGTTATTAATGGACAAGTTATTACTGAACAATATGGCGAGGCATTTGGTTGGATTAATTATAATATGGCCTTGGCCCATTCTTGCAACTCGTATTTTGCAACTTATGGGGTACAAGCAGGCGATAAAAAATTTCTTGAAGCAGCGAAAGAGTTCGGATTTGGGCAAAAAATTCCCTTTGACCTAAATATCCCTATGAGTCAAATTACAAACTCAGAAAAAATGCCCACGACCTTGACGACTAATCTTCTGGCCGCTAGCGCTTTCGGACAAGGAGAAGTTTTGGTTTCACCATTTCATATGGCCTTGATTGCAGCCGGTATCGCAAATCATGGAATTATTATGACTCCACATCTTGTGGAACGTGTCTTGGACCCCACTCAAACTGTTGTGTTTGAACAAAAACCCCAGCCTTGGCTTACAGCGCTTTCTAAAGATGAAGCGGATAAGATAACGAGTGCGATGATTACTGCCGTAAACGATGGAACGGCTGCGCCGGGGGCTTTGCCCAATATTCAAGTTGCGGGCAAGACGGGTTCAGCGGAACCTGGAGGAAATGTCCCGACTCACGCCTGGTATATTGCTTTTGCGCCAGCTGAGGCTCCGCGGATCGCGGTAGCTGTGATCGTGGAACATGGGGGAACCGGGGGCGGGGCGGCGGCTCCGATTGCCCGTCAGATCATGCAAGAAGCATTGAGCCAGAAAGTAGGTGACAAATAGTGAGCAAAATCTTCGGGGGACGATATGAGGTCTTGGAGCGACTCGGTGCTGGCGGTATGGCAATTGTTTATAAGGCCAAGGATCTTCTGCTTAACCGTATTGTGACGATCAAGGTACTCCGGGAACAGTTTGTCACAGATGAGGACTTTATTCGCCGGTTTCGGAGGGAAGCCCAATCTGCAGCGAGTTTGTCCCATCCCAATATCGTATCAGTTTATGATGTCGGGAAAGATGGCGATACTGAGTTTATTGTCATGGAATATGTGGAGGGGCGTAATCTCAAGGAAATCATTCGAGAATATGCTCCACTGTCTACAGATCAGTCGATTAATCTGGGGCGGCAAATTACAGAGGCCATACAAAATGCTCATGAGCACCATATTATTCATAGGGATATAAAACCGCACAACATCTTGGTGACGACAGATGGACATGCTAAGGTCACTGATTTTGGGATTGCGCGGGCTGTTTCATCGGCAACAGTGACCCATACTGGAGATATCATTGGTTCGGTTCATTACTTGTCGCCCGAACAAGCTAAAGGGTTGCCAAGTAACGAGCAATCGGACATCTATTCAATAGGGATTATTCTTTATGAATTGATCACAGGTAAAGTTCCCTATGACGGTGAAACCCCAATAGCTATTGCCCTAAAACATCTCCAGGAACAGCCCGTATTGCCTAGTAAGATAAATCCTCGGATTGAAAAAGAATTCGAAACCGTTATCATGCGAGCGATCGCTAAGTCGCCCGAACAACGATATTTGTCAGCTAAAGATTTACTGGAAGATTTGAAACACATTCAGGCCGGTCGGCCAATTCCACGGCTGGAAATCCCTCCAGCGGCTGATCCGGAAGCAACTCAGACTCACAAAGGAATGGGTAAGATTCTAGCTCCGATCATGGTGAAAGATTCTATCGAAATAAATCCATCCCCCAAAAAGCCTAAAAGCAAGAAACGCTGGATAATGGGTGGACTTGTGTTATTATTCTTCTTGCTTTTCGTATGGACGTGGAAGTATTTCACGGTAGAAACAACAAAGGTCCCCGATCTCCTCGGAAAGACGGTGCCTGTAGCAGGGGACTTTGTAAAACAGGCTAAACTGAAGCTTAGCCCGGATGTTACTTATGAGTTCAGCGATAAGGTGGAGAAAGATCGTATTGTTGATCAGGATCCTAAGGCGGAGACAACCGTTAAGGTTGACAGGCAAGTTAATGTCGTGGTCAGCAAAGGCCCAGATATGGGGAAATTTCCGGATGTAACTACCGGGCAGTTGTCCAAAGCAGACGCAGAGAACCTTATTCAAAATGCCGGGTTTACTGCAACAATAGTCTATGACTCTAAGCCCAGTGCAACGGTGCCTAAGGATGATGTTTCTGAACAAGATCCTGCGGTAAATGCTTCTTGGCCGAAAAATGGACCGATTCATTTAACCTTAAGTGCTGGACCTCAACTGATTACGATCAACATGCCTAATGTGATTGGCAAGACGTCCTCTGACGCCCAAAAAATACTCACGTCGCCGGATAATAATCTGGTTGTTCAAGTAGAAACCCAGGATTCGACGACTTCTCCAGTGGACGTGGTGATGAGTACGACTCCCAATCCGGGAGAAACCGTTCAGCAGGGTGATCAAGTGACGATGGTTGTTTCGCGCGGACCTGGGCCCGTCGCCGCTGGAATCGACCCCAAGGCAATTCTAGCCCAGATCCTTGGCGTCGTAACAGAAAACGGTAAAGTCAAACACCATGGAAATCATTGAACTGATCTGGTTATCTCAAACAAGTTAATTAGCGAGGAGTATATATGATCGTAGGAGTCTTACTTAAAGGATATGGCGGATTCTATTATGTTTTTGCGGAGGACCGAGTATGGGAATGTTCCCTGCGCGGTCGCTTTCGTGTTCAAGACCAAGCTTTTTTACCCGGAGACCGGGTAAAAATTTTACCGGAAGAGGAGAACAAAGCGACAATTGAGACGGTAGAGCCGCGGCGAAACGCTTTGAGTCGTCCTGCAATTGCCAATGTGGACCAGGCCCTTCTGGTCTTTGCCATGACGTCCCCAAAGCCGGATCTTAATCTTCTGGATCGTTTGTTGGTCCAGGTGACGTACGCGGAAATTAAACCTATTTTAGTTTTTACGAAATTAGACAAATATGAAACTGCCTTGCCTAGCGGCTCTATGGAGCCTACAATTACGGATGTATACCGCCAAATGGGATATAATGTGTTTGAAGTTTCCAATGAAACGGGTCAGGGAATTGAGGAAGTAAGAGCTCAGTTGGCTGAGCAAGTCAGCGTGTTGGCTGGTCCTTCAGGTTCTGGAAAATCTAGTCTTTTTAATGCGTTATCTCCCGGAAAGAAACTCAAGACCGGTGAAATTAGCCTGAAGTCCCAACGCGGTCGCCACACCACTCGTCATGTGGAATTGATGGTTTGTGCTGGGGGTCTGGTGGCGGACACGCCGGGATTTTCTTCACTCTTTTTACCAAATATGAAACGAGCGGAGTTGGCAGACTGTTTTCCGGAATTCGCCCAGCGTCGCCGCCAGTGTCGTTTTAACAGTTGCCTTCATGATAAAGAACCGAATTGTGCGATTAAAGCAGCCCTGGAAAGCGGAGAAATTTCGGCTGTTCGTTATGAACACTACCTAATATTCTTACAAGAAGTAATCGAAGCTGAGAGGAGATATTAATGTGATTCAGATTGCCCCTTCTATTTTGTCCGCCGATTTCTCCAGACTGGGAGAACAGGTGCGTATGGTTGAGGATGCAGGTGCGGAAGTCTTACATATTGATATTATGGATGGGCACTTTGTTCCTAATCTTACATTTGGGCCGGCTTTAGTTAAATCTATAAGGGCTCATTCACGTCTGCGTTTTGATGTTCATCTGATGGTTGAAGAACCGGAGCGTTACATTACAGATTTTGCTGCTGCTGGTGCAGACCATATCACCTTTCATTTAGAGACATCCCTCCATGTGCACCGTGTGATTCAACAGATTAAAGAACAGGGAATGACAGCCGGAATTGCCCTCAATCCCGCGACCCCGCTCGATGGTATAAAGTATATTTTAGAAGATTTAGATATGGTACTGCTGATGACAGTCAACCCCGGATTTGGGGGACAAAAATTTATACCTAACGTTATTCCCAAAATTCAGGTCCTTCATCGCCATCTTGAACAATTAGAATCCGCTTGCCAGATTGAAGTGGATGGGGGAATTAATCTGGAAACGGCACCTGTAGCTGTGAAGGCGGGGGCTCATATTTTAGTGGCCGGAGCGGCTGTCTTTGCTCAGTCAGATCCTAAACAAGCAGTGGTTAAACTTCGTCAAGCAGCGGATTCAGTGAATAAAGAGTGAGTAAATGAGAATTGCAGTATTAGCCAATGGTGCTTGGGATTTGGTGTGGGGAAAACAAGTTCTCAAAGAGGTCGATTTTTTGATATGTGCCGATGGGGGGGCGAATTATGCTGCCCTTTCTGGTTACCTACCTAACCTTCTCATCGGAGACTTAGATTCGATTTTACCTGAGAACTTAAAGCAATGTGCCAATGCGGGGTGCGTTATTGAGCGATACCCCAGCGAAAAGGATGAAACGGATCTTGAATTGGCGCTTTGCCGTGCTGTGGAACAGGCCTGTTTTGCTGGTCAAACTGATATTTGGTTGTATGGAGCGAGCGGGAAAAGGATTGATCATTTTTTAGGTAATCTAGCGCTTATGCTCGCCTACGCTAGGAAAGGGTACAGGATTCGCTTGGTCGATCCCGAACATGAGATGTGGATTCTGCAAGGGCGTGAAGAGATAAGAGGATCATTTGGGCAGAAGCTCTCCTTGATCGCTTTGTCGGAGAAGGCGATTGTCACGACCGAGGGGTTGCGTTATCCGCTACAGCAGGGTGTTCTATTTCAGGAATCTCCGCGGGGTGTGAGCAATGTATTTCTTGGAGCGGAGGCTGTGATTCAGGTTCACGAGGGGTGGGTGCTCGTGGTTTTGCCCAAGGACGTCGGGATGGTGTGATGTTGCTCCGCTCACCCACAGCGCCGACGCTATTGCGCTTAATTACGAAGCGAGCGTGGCAAACCTCTGGGCTATTCTGCATGTGTGTCGCTCCTTGCCATCCTTGGCACCGCGACATCAGTCCATCCGTGGACAAGTCCCGCTGCCACGCAACGCGCTTCGTAATGTAAGCGCAATGGACGCGTCTCTGCTGGATGGGTTCGCTCCGCAAAATCACACCATCCCCCGGGGTTAGGGGACTATTTGGGCAGGAAATGATTTAGGCTGGGGACGTCGTGGGGCTGGGTGTGGTCGAATTGCTGCGCTCTCAACTGCGCTGCGGGTGCTTTGGTATTTAATTATAAGAGTAGAAGAGGAAGACGATTATGCAACATGATGAACTTTGGATTGGAACGATGTTGGAGGGGAAGGCGCGTTGGGTCGTGGTTAGGACGACGGATACGGTTGAGGAGGCTCGTAGGCGACATGGGATGTCGCCGGTTGCTACGGCGGCTTTGGGTAGGTTGATGACGGGTGCACTTATCTTAGCCAGCTCACTTAAGGGGGAAGAAAGTATCACCTTGCGATTATTGGGAGACGGCCCCTTAGAGGGGGTTGTTGCTGTGGGGAATGCGCAGGGAGAAGTTCGGGGCTATGTTCAGCAGCCGTTGGTGGATCTGCCGTTAAAGGCTTCCGGCAAACTTGATGTTGGAGCGGCGGTTGGACTTGGAGAGTTGGCAGTTAGTCGAAGTTTGCAAAATGGTGAAGTTTATACAGGAATGGTTCCGATGGTTAGCGGCGAAATTGCTGAGGATCTTGTCCATTATTTGTTGAAGTCTGAACAGATTCCTTCAGCTTTGCTTCTTGGGGTTCGAGTGGAAAAAGATTATCATGTTGTTGGGGCAGCAGGGCTTTTGATTCAACCTTTGCCTGGAGCGACTGAGGGGGATATCCAAGCTATTGAAAGCCAGCTTGGGCAATTACCTCTAGGAATAAGCGAATTGGTGGCGCAGAGCCAAAGTATGGACGAATTGCTGGATCAGCTGATGGGACCACTTTCTTATCATGTCTTGGAGCGTCGGGAGGTAGGATTTTCTTGCACGTGTTCAAAGGCACGCCTGAGTGATACCTTGGTTTCTTTAGGCGAGAAAGAATTAACAGACCTAATCTCGGATGGGAAAGCCGAGATGGTCTGCCATTTTTGCAACGAACATTATTCATTTAATGTTGAAGAGCTTCAACAGATTCGGGAGCGGGGGATGGTGTGAAATTGCACGCCGCACCGCAGCGCCGACGCTATCACGCTTGATTACGAAGCGAGCGTTGGCAAAACCTCAGGGTAATACCTGAGGTGAACCATGCCACGCTACGCGCTTCGTAATTTAAGCGTGATTGACGCGTCTTTGCTGGATGGTTTGGCTTTGCAAGTTAACACCATCCAGGGACGAAGTGTAAGGAAATGAAAAAAGCCCGACAATGTCGAGCTTTTGATTCATTAGCTAGCGCGCTGAACTTTGCCGGAACGTAAGCATCTGGTGCAAACTTTGATCCGGGCGGGAGTACCGTTCACAATTGCATGAACGCGTTGCAAGTTTGGTTTCCAAGTTCGTTTTGTCCGTATATGAGAGTGGCTGACTTGAAACCCAGTGACTACCCCTTTGGCGCATATCGCACAAACATTAGCCATGCTCTAAATCCTCCTTTGCAACCGAAATGACACTTATATATTCTATCAAAAGTCTTACGGGTTGGCAAGGTGTTCGCTATAGAATTTTTATGAGGTGTTGCTATTGGAAAGTTCCACTAAAGCGCAAGAAATAAAACAAAGAAATCGCCTCGAGTCCATTGATGTTTTTAGAGGGATTGCGGTTGCTTTAATGCTTATAGCCGATAATCCTGGTAATCCTCTACGTGTATACCCACAACTAAGACATGCCGTGTGGGATGGATGGACTGTAGCTGATTTAGGGTTCCCTTTTTTCTTAATAATAATGGGAATGGTAATACCTAATTCAATTGACAAGCGTATAAATAGAGGGGATGATAAGCTAAATATACTTAAGCATATTATTATACGAAGCATTGTATTGTTCTTTATAGGGCTTTTTTTAAATGGTTTTCCGTTGTTTGATTTATCGACAATAAGGATACCGGGTGTACTTCAACGTATTGCTATAACATACTTTTTTGCCGGTACTATTGACCTGATAGTTAAGTCGTATACAAATAAGAAATATTTGCATAGTCTGATTGAACTGGGATTAGCATTCTTTCTTATTCTGCTATATTTTATCCTTATAAAATTCTTGCAAATTCCAGGCTATAAAAATCTTGTTCAGTATGTTGATTTATCTTTATTTAAAGGTCATTTGTATACTCCGATTTGGGATCCTGAAGGGTTAATGAGTACGATACCGGCAATTGCTTCTGTAATTTTTGGTGCTATTATCGGTCATATATTTCAACTTAAAAGTACATTAATTACAAAGTTTCAAATTATTTTTATTGGGGGAGTCATTGGAATACTTCTTGCGGTAACAGCTGATAGATGGTTTCCTGTTAATAAAAATTTATGGTCGAGTTCATTTGTTTTATTAACAGCAGGAATCGCAAATGTACTAATTTCTCTAATTTACTTCTTCGTAGATATTAAAAATTATAAGACAATATTTAAACCGTTGTCGATATTGGGAAGTAATCCGTTATTTGTTTATGTAGTTTCTGAAATAATTAGGAAAACCCTTTGGCTTATTCCAATCTATGATGTAGTAACTGGTAAAACCATGGCTTTAGATCTATGGCTTACGTCGCGCTTATTTACTCCTTGGGCTGGAGATAAGCTTGATTCAATATATTTTTCCATATTTTACACAATAGTTTGGATTTTAGTCTTAAAGAAATTTATAAAAGAAAATATCGTCATAAAATTATAATTTAAAAATGCCAATTCAGTTTCCTTTGAAAATTTTTCATTTTCTTGATAGAATAAGGATCAGCGTGGGCGATACCGAAAGGAGAGGTTTCTTTTTTATGGGAAAAGAAATTATAAATAGCTTAGGAAAAATTGATATTTCTGAAGAAGTCATAGCTACGATTGCGGGTGCTACGGCAGTTGAATGTTACGGCTTGGTGGGCATGGCTTCGCGCAAGATTACGGATGGATTTGTAGATTTGCTAGGGCGAGAGAATTTGGGTCGTGGTGTTGTGGTGTCAATTAAAGACAATGAAGTGGTTATTGATCTCCATATTGTTGTCGGCTATGGGGTAAAGATTTCTGAAGTTGCCGCCAATGTTATGGAGCGTGTCCGTTATACTACTGAGAAACTTACAGGTTTAAACGTGTCTCAAGTAAATGTGAACGTGCAAGGAGTTCGCGTTTTAGAGTAGTGCAAAAGAGTCGAGGTCAACTATGAATTTTAAGGGATTAACTTTGGTGTAGAATAGGTTATCCTCCGGAACTTTTCCGGGGGTTTTTTGTATAGGAGGTATACTGTGGGGAAAGGTAATGTTTTCGATCTTCTTGGACCGATTATGGTTGGTCCGTCTAGTTCACATACAGCTGGCGCGGTTCGTTTGGGTGCGATGGCCAGAAAAATATTGGGGGAAGAACCTGTCGGAGGGACAATTGTTTTACACGGTTCATTCGCTACGACAGGGAAGGGTCATGGGACAAACTTGGCGTTAGTTGCGGGACTATTAGGAATGGACCCGGATGACGATCGAATTCCAGAGGCTCCTAAGATTGCCAGAGAACGCGGTCTGAACTTCGCTTTTGAAACAGCGGACCTCGGAGATATCCATCCTAATAGCGTGAAGTTTGATATATTAGGTCGAAATGGATGCCGTGTTCAGGTTCTCGGGTCGTCCATCGGAGGAGGAACAATTGTCATTCGGGAGATCAATGATTTTCAGGTTGAGATAAGAGGGGACTATCCTACTTTAGTTATTCTACATCAGGATCTCCCAGGGGTAGTGGCGCAAGTAACGCTCCTTTTGGCGACTGCCCAGATCAATATTGCGCGTATGCGGGTATCTCGTGAAAAGAGGGGAGCGCAAGCTTTAATGGTTTTGGAGACAGATCAGAAAATTGATGAGGACGTTCTTGGCTTAATGCGGAAACTACCAAAAATCTATCAGGTATTGGCTATTGAGCCGTTGGAATAGGAGGGATTGTGTCCATGCGTGCCTACGAAGACTGGGTTAGGGAGGCTGAAACCAAAGGGCTTAAGATCAGTGAAGTCGTAGTCCAAGACCAGATGGAAGAATTAGAACTAGCGGAGCAAATGCTCTTTCAACGTATGAGGAAGAACTTAAAGGTAATGCGGGAATCCGTTGCAGCAGGTCTTAACAGCGAAAGTCGTTCTTTATCCGGCTTGGTAGGAGGAGATGCAGCAAAAGTTGAGGGACGTCGCAAGAATGGAGAGAGCTTGGTTGGTGAGTTAATGAGCGGCGTGATTGCCAGAGCTCTAGCAGTGGCAGAACTTAATGCTTGTATGGGGAAAATCGTTGCTGCACCGACAGCGGGTTCCTGCGGAATACTTCCCGCTGTTCTTTTGACGGTTGAGGAGGCCCGCCAAGTTGCTGAGCACGACCTTTTACATGCCCTTTTTACAGCTGCAGGATTAGGGATGATCATTGCGGAACGAGCGAACGTTTCTGGCGCTGAGGGCGGCTGTCAGGCCGAAATAGGGTCTGCGGCAGCCATGGCTGCCGCAGCGGCAGTGGAATTAGCAGGAGGCACGCCGAGGCAAACGGCGGACGCTGCAGCAATCGCCATGAAGTCGATGCTGGGTTTAGTCTGTGATCCCGTGGCAGGGTTTGTGGAGGTCCCTTGCGTCAAACGGAATGCGACGGGAGCCTCTATCGCCTTGGTAGCAGCTGAGATGGCACTTTCGGGCGTGACAAGTGTGATTCCGATAGATGAAGTTATTGATGCGATGGGTGAGATCGGTAAACAAATGCCCTGCGCTTTGAAGGAAACTGCACAGGGTGGACTTGCTATGACGCCAACGGGGCGACGAATTCAGGCTGATTTTCTATGAAGTTTACGCAGGCACAACTCGTTTTGAATAATTTTCAGAGAGCTCTCATAGCAGAAGAAAAGCAGGGGTTTACAAATACAGGGGTATTGGGAGGCTTTAACGTTTTCTTGCGCGGGATTATTCCTAGGTTAGAACAGCTATTTCCCGGTAAGGACATGGATTTACTGGGACAATTAGCCCGTAATTATCCAACTTGGAGTCCGCTTCGACGGCGAGAAGCATTTTCGGAACTTCGTCGGTTTATGCAAGAGGTGGCTGTGGAAGCTCAAGCTATCTTACCGCCCAGTATACCGCTGATAGAGGATTCGAAACGATCAGAGAAACAGGAAAAATCCAGTAAACAGGAAGTAGCCGGAAAAAGATTAGCTGTAAAAGATGGCGAAACACCCGAAAAGCGCAGTATCCATGAGGCTAAAAAAATTAATCAAACTAGGCCTTTACAGTACTTAAAAGGGGTTGGCCCGGAAAGGGCCAAGCAACTTGAAAAGCTAGGAATTCATAACGTACTAGATTTGCTACAATATTTCCCGCGCAGGTACGAAGATCGCCGTCTGCGGTTGATTGCAGAGTTGAAAGACGGAGAAGTGGCGACGATTGCCGGAGAAGTCGTGGCAGGGCATGTTACGAATGGTAAAATGAAAGTGGTTAAATTAAGCATTGTGCAACAGGGACGTTTGTTTCAGGCAACATGGTTTAACCAAATTCATATTCTCAAACACTATCCGGTTGGAACACAAGTCGTTGTAACGGGAAAAGTTCGCTGGCAGCAACAGGTGCCGGAAATTCTGGCGATAGATATAGAAAAGGTGAGTACAAGTCCAGCAGATGTCCCTGATCTTGGTTCACAAACTATCTCACCGGTTTATTCAGAAACGGCGCGTTTATCCTCAAAAGTATTGCGCACCTTAATCGAAAATGTTTTGGAGCAGGTTGAGGTGTATTTTCAAGAGATTATTCCACTAGAAGAGGTACAGGAATGGATGGGGCGAACGCAAGCCTATCGAGAAATTCACTTTCCGACAGATTATACTAGTTTATCCCAAGCAAGAGATCGGCTGGTATGGGAGGAGGTGCTCTTTTTGCAATTGGCGGTCGCCGGACTACGCCAAGGGATGGTTCGGCTGGAAAGCCCTGTGCTAATCGGAGGGGATGAGCAGATCCGGAATTTTTATAAGGCCTTGCCCTTTCGACTGACTACCGCTCAACAACGGGTAATCCGAGAAATATTTGCAGACCTCGCTCGTCCACAAGGCATGGCTCGCTTGGTCCAGGGGGATGTCGGCTCCGGTAAGACGGCGGTTGCAATGGCGGCGCTGTTACGTGCGGTGGGATCTGGCTATCAAGGAGCAATGATGGCTCCTACGGAGATTTTGGCGTTACAGCATTTTCAAGCGCTCGATGAAGTGTTTACCCCTTTAGGAATTACGGTTGTTTGTTTACTGGGGAGCCAGGGCAAAAGTGCGCGGGAGGAAACATTGGCGAAGATCTCTGACGGTCGGGCACGAGTTGTAGTTGGAACGCATGCCCTTATTCAAGAAACAGTGGTGTTTAATGCTTTGGGCCTTGCGGTTACCGATGAACAACATCGCTTTGGTGTAAGGCAGCGTTCGCTGCTGCAGGGCAAAGGTGAAAATCCTCACGTTTTGGTTCTCACTGCGACGCCTATTCCGCGGACGTTGGCCTTGACACTCTACGGTGATTTGCAACTCTCCGTGCTTGATGAGATGCCTGTAGGGCGAAAGCCTATTGTTACGCGCAAATTGACGGATCGTAACCGAGCAAAGATGGAAGATTTCCTTGAAGAGCAAATCAATCGAGGAAGGCAAATTTATGTTGTTTGTCCGTTGGTGGAAGAATCGGAAACGCTTGATCTCATTTCGGCAACTCAGCGCGCTACAGACCTACAAGTTAGGTTCCCAAAGTGTCGCGTCGTCCTCCTGCACGGGAGAATGAAGGGTGCGGAAAAAGAGTCAATCATGACAGCCTTTCACGCCGGAGGGATTGATATTCTGGTTGCTACGACCGTGGTTGAAGTCGGGGTAAATGTCCCCAATGCCTCGGTTATGGTGATTGAATCGGCAGAACGGTTTGGCCTTGCTCAATTACATCAGCTCAGAGGGCGGGTTGGCCGTGGAAGTGAACAGTCTTACTGCTTTTTGTTGTCAGGGAATATTGAAAGTCGTAGGTTAGACATTCTCTGTCAAACCGAAGATGGATTTATAATTGCTGAAGAGGATATGCGCTTGCGTGGAACGGGGGAAATATTAGGAACACGGCAACATGGTTTAGCTCAATTGCACCTAGCAGATCTATCTCGGGACGGGCAACTTGTCGAGAAAGCCTATCAGATGGCACAGAAGGTTTTGCAAAACCCGGAAAAATATGAAATGCTTTGCCAAGAAGTGCGGAGGATGTTTCCTCCGGAGAAAATTGGGGTGCATTAGGGGGAAGTTGCAGTACATAAAAGAGTGCAATGGCTAGCTTGGGTTCTTCTTGACTGTAATCAATAATGTGTAATTGAATTTATCTTTTCCATGTGAGTTACATGTTCTGTAAACTAGACAAGTAAATGAGATTTAGAATTTTTGGGAGGAATTGCCGAGTATGATCTTGATCAAATAGTCCAATAATAGTATCACATTGAAAGTGAAATTTAAGCTAGGCAGCAGCGAAGTAGGTCTGTTGCCTAAAATATTAAAATATCTCTAAGGAGGTGTAAGCTTTGGCGAAGACAACAAAACCAATGGTCCAACTCACACCAGAATTAGAAAAATTCAAGTATGAAGTTGCTCAAGAAATCGGGATTGCAAATCGTAAACACAAAAGTTTTCCCAACTCGCCTCAACAATAAGCTCTAGTAAGCTAAAAAGAAATGGGTCAGGTCGGTAATGCACCAACTTGACCCGTTTTTATTTCATCCCATTTATCTATTGCAAATAATGTTCATAGTCTTCACGATCAATTCCTGGATGAAGGCTGATTGCCAAAGCACCAGCAATAATTTTAGCTGATGTTTTTATGAGGTCATCGATTTCTTTAGGTGTAACCATCAAGTTTCCTTGGAAAGGGGAAAGCACATCATCAATTATTTTACTAAATGTCTCCGGCTTGATGCCCTTATAAAGTTTATATAACGTAGGGCTAGTTACGAATTGTTGAAAAACGCCTTCGACCACATTGTGAGCAATTATAGAAGCATTGACAACTGTAGGAAGTCCTATGGCAATTACTTTACAGCCTACCGTTTCTTCGTTAATACCAGATCGTGGGTTTCCCACTCCTGAACCAGGATGAATACCGGTATCGGCGAGTTGAATACTTGTACCAACCCGTTCGAGCGAACCAGCTGCCAGGGCATCAATGGCAATGACCAAATCCGGCTTGACATGTTCAACGATACCTCGAATAATTTCGGCAGTCTCAATTCCAGTGATACCCAATACACCTGGTGCTAGGGCACTGATCTTACGCATTTGGCCATGTAGTTCATCGGGAGAAAGTTGAAAAAGATGGCGGGTAACCATTGTCTTGTTGATAACTTGAGGGCCTAAGGCATCAGGTGTTGCATTCCAGTTACCTAATCCAATTATTAAAATACTGGCATCTTCTTTAAGCTTCATCAGTTCTATTAATTTATCTGCTAGAACTTGGGTAATATTTTCATGGACGATATAGTTATTATTTCGAATTTCAGGAGCATCAATGGTAATGTACTGTCCTTTTGGTTTACCAATCGCTTCAACCCCTTCAGCGGTCTCGACGGTAATTGTCGTGACCTTGGCATGATCAAATTCCTGTTCATCCATCAGGACGCCTGGGATTTCTTCCCCGCTTTCCCCACGAAGGAGCTGATGGGCTTCGACAGCTAAATCTAGCTGTAAATTAAGTTGTCGATAAAGGTCTGATTTCTTCATAATTTCTATACTCCTTTAAATTTATTGATAAGATTCTGTTGGTGAAAAAAATCACTGGAGCACCAGTGAATAAAGAAAAAAATGAAAAGAGGAATGGGGGAAGGGTATGTTCCTTGAATGTGTTGAGTTTAGTATAAGCAAAAATTTAAATGATATACTGAGAATTTAGGGAAAAATTTAGGGAAAAATATAGTTACTGTGGTATACTGATAGGCAGAAGATGTCCAATTTGATCAATAATTGTGGATGTGAAAGCTTAATAAGCTCTGATATAATATAAGCTGGAGGGGTTATGCGGATTATTGCGGGTGAGATGCGTGGCCGACTACTTAAGACGGTCGAAGGGATGCAAACGCGTCCGACCTCGGATAAAGTAAAGGGTGCAATTTTTAATGTTCTAGGGGATAAGGTTTTGGATGCCCGAGTATTAGACCTTTTTGCTGGAACGGGAAACTTGGCGCTTGAAGCAATTTCCCGTGGCTCTCGCGAAGCAGTGCTCGTAGAGAAGAGTTTTGACGCCCATCGGGTTATACTGAAAAATATCGAACATATTGGGGTTGGCGACAAGACCAAGCTCTTTTTGACGGACGCCTTTATGTATTTGAACAGATACCCAGATGAAGTCTTCAACCTTATTTTTTTGGATCCTCCATATCGTAAGGGACTAGTTACAAAGGTTATTTCGACTTTGAAGGAACATCCCGCTTACTTAACACCCACTGGCGTTATTGTCGCTGAAACAGCTAAAGATGAAGAATTGAATAGTGATATTTATCCGTTTGAAATTCGTAAAACAGGCGTTTATGGAGACACCTTGGTATGGTATTTACAGAGAACGGATATATGAGGAGGGAGAGGGAATAAGTGGAGAGCGATATCTTGAGTATTCTTAATGAAGTTGAAGAAATTGTGGATCATGGGCCTAAGATTCCTATGACGGGGAAAGTTTTGGTTGATGACACAGTGATCTTTGAATTATTAGATCGCGTCCGCGCGGCCTTGCCAGAAGAAATAACGAATGCAAAATGGGTTTTAAAAGAACGGGAACGAATTTTGAACGAAGCACAAGCGGAAGCTCAGAGGCTCATGGAGAAAGGAAAAATTTACATTGATAAGATGGCAGTAGAAAATGAAGTAGTTAAGCAGGCCCAGAGCTATGGGGCAGACATCGTTAGACAGGCACAAACGTTTGCCCATGACGTCAAGTTTGGGGCAGTCCAATACGCCGACGAAATGCTTCAGCATGTTGAACAAAGTTTGGGTGAAGTGCTTCAAGCGCTGCGTAGAAATAGGGAGCAATTGAAGGGGTTGGCCAAAGAAGAGCGCGATCAACCGGGTAACTCTGAAAAAGAGAAAGATGAGTAAAATTTACTCATCTTTCTCTTTTTCAGACCAGACCGAATCGAGGTGCCTTGTTCAAGATTGAAATCACGACCTCGAATTTAGCGAAGCGGTTGCCGAATCAAGGCAAGTACCAGAAGAAGGCTCATGATTCCGATAAATACAAGCGAACTCAAGTGCCAAGTATTCCACCAGAGAGTTGTTGTGCTTGGAGCTTGAAGTGGAAAAAAAGATGATGTCGGTACCTTTGCAAATCGGAGGAAGAGCTGGCTTAGTCCTAGCGCAAAAATTGCGTGAAGTGCTCTAGCAACCACAAATGAAGAGAAACGTAAGTCGGTTCCGCTAATTAATCCCGCAACTTGGGCGAAAACCGAAAGGCCACCCCAGCCCATAAGTAGGGCGAGGAGTGCCACTTGCTGATGGAGTAAAGAAAGTGCTTGGATGGTCTCTTGACAGCCTAAGGTCATTTCAAAAAGGCCATTGAAAAAGGCTTGAAAAACTGGAACCTGAACAATTCGGATCACGCTATGGCTAAGAATTGCTAAAAACAATGTGATATGCCAGATGTTTAATAATCGAAGGATCACTGCAAAGAAGGCCATAAAGCCAGCTACCATAAGTACGGTAGTTGTACTTTGTCTGATGGCATCACCGAGAATTTGTCCGAATGGCCGGTTGTCTCTGGTTTGGGCGGTTTTCATTTCCTGCCAAGCGCGTTTGAAGGAGGGAAAACGCATAGGCTGTTGAGAGCCAGGTGTCACACAGTAAAAACGAAAGAGGAATCCAACCATTAGATTGGCGAGATAAACAGAACTGGAAAGTATGATACCGAGTGTGGGTTTACCTAACATCCCAGAAGCGACAGCACCAAACATAAATCCAGGGCTGGGGTTATTAGTAAAAGCTAAAAGCCGTTCCCCTTCTTCGCGGGTAATTTCTCCGGCTTGGCGTAGTCGCGCAGTTAATACCGCTCCCATAGGAAATCCTGACGTGTATCCCATGGCTACTACAAAGGAGGCTTTGCCGGGAAGGCGAAAAAACGGACGCATGAACGATTCCAAAAGAATACCGAGAAAATGTACAAAGCCTGCCGCCATCAGAAGCTCAGAGAGGATGAAAAAAGGGAGCAAAGCAGGGAGGACAAAACGCCACCACAAAGTTAATCCTCCGAGTGCAGAGCTAAGTACTTCCTGGGGATAGATAAACATGCCAAGGGCAAGGAGACTTAAGGCCAAGATACGAGCTACTATGGACATGAAAATATCACCTTCCTTCCTAATTTATATGGAAGAATGCCAGGCCTTAGAAGTCGGACCTTTCAGAATCACCCTGCTGAAAAGATAATTGATCTAAATCGAGGGGCGTTATTGGCGAAATTTTCTGAAATATATACTATAATTAATAGTACAAGGGGTTGAAAACACCTAAAATTCTGTGCTACACTCATAAAGTAAGCATACTCATAAGGGCTAAATAGGGCACATCTGGGAAGAATGAAACTAGTTGTTATTATTTAGACAAGTTATTCCTTATGCTTAGAGAATTGAAAAAAATTATGGTTGGGGTAAAAAAATACAAGGAGGCATAAAACATGAAAATTCTTGTTATTAACTGTGGGAGTTCTTCACTCAAATATCAATTGATTAACATGGAGACAAAGCACCTTATCGCCAAAGGGTTGGTAGATCGTATCGGACTGGCAGGTGCTGTACTTAATCATAGTCTGACCTCCGGTGAAGACGAAGTTATTACAGCGGATATTCCGAACCATACGGCAGCCATTGGGCTCGTGTTGGAGGCCTTGGTGAATCCTAAATACGGTGCTGTTAAAGATTTAAAGGAGATCTCTGCCGTCGGGCATCGTGTTCTCCATGGGGCACATAAATTTTCAGCTTCCGTTGTCGTTAATGATGCGGTCATGGAAGCCCTATACGAATGTATCCCGTTAGGTCCGCTCCACAATCCTGCTAATATTGCCGGGATCGAAGCGTGTCAGAAACTGATGCCAGGGGTACCTCAAGTAGCGGTATTTGATACTGCATTTGCTCAAACGATGCCGGATTATGCTTATGTCTATGGTCTTCCTTATGAGTATTATGAAAAACATCATTTCCGGAGATATGGTTTCCATGGAACATCTCACAAATATATCAGCCAACGCGCACCGATCGTGCTTGGCAGACCTGCAGAAGAACTAAAGGTTATCATCTGTCACTTGGGTAACGGTTCTTCAATTACAGCCGTCAAAGGCGGGAAATGTATTGAAACGTCGATGGGCCTTACTCCCTTGGCAGGACTTTTAATGGGAACCCGCTGCGGAGACATAGACCCGGCGATAGTTTCCAAAGTTATGAGTATCGAGAATCTTGGCATTGATGAAATTGATAATTTCCTCAATAAAAAATGCGGTGTTTTAGGAGTGTCAGGAGTAAGCAGTGACTTTAGAGATCTTGGCGCGGCAGCGGAGCAAGGCAATTACCGTGCGCAGTTAGCTCTGAATATGTTCACGTACTACATTCAAAAATACATTGGTTCGTATGTGGCAGCGATGGACGGGGTCGATGCTATCGTATTTACAGCAGGAATTGGTGAAAACTCCTCCAGCATTCGAGCGCAAATTTGTGCCAAGATGAATTACCTGGGCGTAAGCCTTGATGAGGAGAAAAATAAAATTCGAGGTCAAGAAATAGATATTGCCACAGCGGACTCGCGTTGCCGGATTCTGGTGATTCCGACCAACGAAGAACTGATGATAGCTTTAGATACGGTCGAATTAACACAATAATGTAAGGGCGCTACGGTCACGATTTAACACGCTAGTAGAGGGCACGACGCATCGTGTCCTCTACTAGCTACAATAATTTTCGGCTCCTGTAAAGACTTTTCCTTGACAAAGAAAAATGTGCCAACTATAATAGTGGATGTGTATTGGGGTGGATAATATGAAAGTGAATGTAGCTCAGGTTCGTAACAGAGAAGGTGGAAGTGGCAGTTTCGATTTAGTTGAAGATTTTTCTTCCTTTGATTTGGGAACAGAAGTCCTTTCGTTTCAAGCACCGGTACATGTTCAACTTCAGGTAAACAACACAAGTAAAGCGTTACTGGTTGACGGAACAATTCATACGGAACTTAAAGCGACGTGTGGACGATGTTTGGAGACGTTCGTTTATCCCTTAAGTCTCCCCTTTCAAGACGAATGGGTGTTCCGAGCGCAGGCGACAGAAGACCAGCGTGAGACAGCACTCCTTTTGGACAAAGACGAGATCGATATTAAGGAACGAATTTTTGAACAAATTGTGTTAGCTTTACCGATGAAGTTTATTTGTTCAGCAGAGTGTCAGGGGTTATGCCCGACCTGTGGTGCGAACCGGAATCTAACTCCGTGTCATTGCGGGGAAAACATCGTTGACCCTCGGTTAGCGGCACTGGCCAAGTGGCAATCCAATGACTGATTAATTTAGAGAATCTAAAGGGGGTGTAATTATGGGTGTACCGCAACATCGCCAATCGAAAGCAAGAGTACGTAAACGTCGGGCTATGTGGAAACTTACTGCACCAAACCACATCGAATGCCCCCAATGCCATAAACCGAAAATGCCTCATTATATATGCCCCAGCTGTGGGTATTATAATTCTAAGGTAGTTATTGCTGTCGAATCATAAGGTTTAGTGTGCCAAAAGACAAAGAGCCCCTTTTATGGGGCTCTTTGTCTTTTGATAGGCACACGATGCAGCGTGTGCAAGCATGCCCCAACGTTCTTATAGGTATTGCTGCGCACTGCGATATTCTATCCGCCTTCGACAAGGTTATTTATTGATAAGTGTGGTATGATAGTTTATAATTGTGACCAGGTCGTAAAATCGAAGCACGAAGCACGAACCTAGGACTTCGAGTTTACTTGTAGTTAGTTAGGCGTAGGATATAATAATCAGGATTGCAAGTAGAGTGGAAAAATGGTGATATAGATGGCTCGTAATAGTAAAGCAGATCGTCGTAGAGTTTTAGGAGAAGCCCTTTTCAAGGATCCGTTCTTTACTGACGAGGAGCTTGCTGAACGATTTAAGGTGAGTGTCTCAACCATTCGTCTAGATCGTGGAGAACTGGGGATTCCTGAACTCCGGGAACGAACCCGTGCGGTAGCCAGAGAAGCTTATTCAAGCTTAAAGTCTTTAGATAACCAGGAACTGATTGGAAAATTACTAGAACTTGTGATTGGTGAGAGAGCTCGTTCTGAGTTGACGATCGATGGGAG
The DNA here is from genome assembly GCA_031292075.1 of Desulfosporosinus sp. GTDB lineage: Bacteria > Bacillota > Desulfitobacteriia > Desulfitobacteriales > Desulfitobacteriaceae > Desulfosporosinus. Next base: position 12,422 of record JARLHW010000092.1, on the reverse strand, counting down.
TATGGTTTTGGCCAAGGCAAGAGTTGCTCGGGGACATTATTTATTTGCTCAAGCCAATTCCTTAGCTATTGCCTTAGTGGATGCGCCAATGGCCTTGACCGGGAGTGTCGAACTGAAATTCATACGGCCTGTTCAGCTGGGCGAGATTGTCGTTGCTGAAGGAAAAGTGCTTAAACGTAAGCAGAGTAAATATTGGGTACATGTATCTGTAAAAGTCGATACAGAGGAAGTACTTCGAGGAAATTGGGTCCTTTTTGCGATTGGTGAACCAGAGGATGCCCGGGAAACGGAGATGGAATAGATGAAAATTGCTGTGGATGCAATGGGTGGCGATTATGCCCCGGAGGAAATTATAAAAGGGACACTGATGGCCGCAGAAAAAAATCCTGATGTACAGCTTATTTTGGTGGGACAAAAGGAGCGGATGCTTCCCTTTCTAACAGGCACAAGACCGAAAAACATATCGCTCATTGAAGCCACCGAAGTCATCGAGATGAATGAACACCCGGCCAATGCCGTCCGCAAGAAAAAAGATGCTACGATCGTGGTAGCGACCCGATTAGTAAAGCAAGGGGAAGCCGATGCACTCGTGAGTGCGGGAAGCACAGGGGCCCAAATGGCTGCTGCACTGCTAGGCTTAGGGCGTATAAAAGGAATCGAAAGACCTGCTATTCCTACTGTCCTTCCGACATTGGAAGGAGGTAAGCTAATTCTCGATGTAGGAGCTAATCCGGACGCGACACCGGAACAACTTTGCCAGTATGCGCTGATGGGCAGCATTTATGCAGCGAGAATACTGGGGATTCCGAATCCCCGCGTTGGCCTGCTTAATGTAGGAAGTGAAGAAGGTAAAGGAAATGAATTGACTCAGAGAGCTTATCCTTTACTTAAAGAAGCTCCGATCAATTTTATAGGAAATATTGAGGGTCGAGATGTACCCTATGGGCGTGCTGATGTTGTCGTTTGCGAAGGATTTGTCGGGAATATATTACTTAAATGGGGTGAAGGGCTGGCTGAGTTATTTGTTCAGGTGCTGAAGGAGAAAATCACCTCAAATATGATCCGTAAGTTAGGCGCACTGGCGGTGAAACCGGGGTTAAATGAATTTGCTCAGATGGTGGATTCTGCCGAGTATGGTGGATCTCCTTTGCTAGGGGTCAATGGGATTAGCATTATCTGTCATGGAAGTTCGAAAACGAAGGCAATCTTTAATGCGATTCGGGTAGCCCAGGAATGTGTGCAAACGAGGTTTATTGAACAGATCCGGGATGAGCTCCCTAAGTGATGTTTTATTTATAGAAAAGAGGAATGCACCTATGCATAGTGTGGGAATTACGGGGACAGGATCATATCTACCTGAAAACGTTTTAACCAATGCTGATTTAGAAAAAATTGTGGATACGAAGGATGACTGGATTACTTCACGTACAGGGATAAAGGAACGTCATATTGCCCCGCAAGAGATGCCTGTCTCCGAACTCTGTTATCAAGCGGGACTGAGAGCTCTAGAAGACGCTCGGATCGCCCCTGAAGAGGTTGACCTCATTATCGTAGCGACGATGACACCTGACTATGCATTTCCGGCGACTGCTTGTCTCGTAGCTGATCGGTTAGGGGCGAAAAATGCCGCTGCTTTTGATCTGGAGGCGGCATGTTCTGGATTTATCTTTGCTGTGGCGACCGCCAGCCAGTTTGTTGCCACGGGGATGTATAAGACAGTGCTCGTCATTGGCGGGGAAACGATGAGCAAAATTCTTAACTGGGAAGACCGATCAACGTGTATTCTCTTTGGCGATGGTGCGGGGGCAGCGGTTTTACAAGCGGTTAAAGAGGGATTTGGTTTTTTGAGTTTCGAATTAGGTTCAGATGGTTCTGGCGGTAAGTTACTCAGCCAACCGGCGGGTGGGTCTAAATGTCCGGCGAGTCTGGCAACCGTGGAGAGAAATTTACATACCCTTCAGATGGAGGGTCGAGAAGTTTATAAGTTTGCCGTCCGAATTATGGGGGACATTTCAGTGAAGGTCTTGGAGAAGGTAGGTTTGCGGAAAGAAGATGTAGACTTATTAGTCCCGCATCAAGCTAATACTCGGATTGTGGAGGCAGCGGTTAAACGTCTGGGAATTTCTCCGGACAAAGTAGTTATTAATTTGGACAAGTATGGTAATATGTCAGCAGCGTCTATTCCGGTGGCCTTAGATGAAGCGGTTAAAACGGGACGACTTGCCGAGGGGGATACCATCGTTATGGTTGGATTTGGTGCAGGCCTCACTTGGGGAGCTTGCGTTTTGAAATGGACGAAAGTAGGTCTGAAGCATGATTAAAACAATGATTAAAACTAAGATTTGTGAACTGATCGGAATCGAATACCCGATTTTCCAAGGGGGTATGGCTTGGGTTGCGACTGGAGAATTAGCTGCAGCGGTGTCAGAAAGTGGAGGGCTAGGCATCATTGGTTCAGGACAAGCTCCGGCTGACTGGTTGCGTCAGGAAATTCGCAAAGTGAAAGCCATCACCAAAAAGCCTTATGGGGTAAATGTTATGCTGATGTCTCCGTTTGTGGATGAAGTCATGCAGGTCATCTTAGAGGAACGTGTTCCGGTAATTACAACGGGAGCTGGAAACCCTGGAAAATATGTCCCCATGCTGAAAGAAGTAGGCACGAAAGTGATTCCTGTGGTGGCCTCAGTCGCCCTGGCCAAACGGTTGGAAAAGGCCGGGGTTGATGCACTCATTGCCGAAGGGATGGAGTCCGGCGGACATATCGGAGAAATTGGCACCTTTCCCTTGGTTCCTCAAGTGGTGGATGCTGTTAAAATCCCAGTCATTGCCGCAGGGGGGATCGTGGACGGTCGAGGTTTGGTAGCGGCCTTAGCCCTTGGGGCTGAAGGGGTTCAACTGGGAACACGCTTTATGTGTGCGGAGGAATGTACTATTTCTCACCTTATTAAAGATAAGATTATTAAAGCCAAAGACCGTGCTACAGTCATAACGGGACGGTCAACGGGTCATCCGGTTCGTTGTTTGGATAATCACTTTACCCGTGAAATTGACCAATATGAACGGGAGGGGATGGCGCCTGAAGAGATCGCTCAATTGGGTGTCGGTAGATTGCGTTTAGCCATGGTGGATGGGGATATTGAGAAGGGGTCAATTATGGCGGGTCAAGTCGCTGGAGCAGTTAAACGTATTGAGCCGGCAGCACTTATTATTCAGGACATCGTGCAATCTGCAGAACGAGAATATGAGCGTCTTTCAGAACGATTTGGGGAGAGGAGGGTCTGACTTTGGGCAAACTGGCCTTTGTTTTCCCAGGACAAGGATCTCAGTATGTTGGTATGGGAAAGGAATTATTTCAAACTCCGAGAGGAAGAGGTGCGCTGGAAACGGCACAAGAGACTCTAGGAAGTAAGTTTGTCGCGTTACTGGAGGAGGGGCCGGAAGAAGAACTTCAACAGACGGCTAACACACAACCGGCTATCTTACTGGTCAGTGTAGCGGCTTGGCTGAACCTTCGTGAGGCGGGGATCGAACCGGATTATGTGGCAGGGCATAGCCTCGGCGAGTATTCGGCCCATGTAGCAGCAGGTAGTCTAGACTTGGTTGAGGCTTTACGCGTGGTTAGGAGGCGCGGGGAGCTCATGCAAGAGGCAGTTCCCACAGGCGGTGGGATGGCTGCTATTTTAGGACTCTCGGTTGATCTGGTGGAGGAAGCTTGCCGTCGAGCAGCAGAGCATGGCGTGGTCGCACCCGCGAATTATAATTGTCCTGGGCAGGTGGTTATATCCGGAGACGTATCCGCTGTTGCCTATGCCATAGAAATCGCTAAGGAGTTAGGGGCAAAACGTGCGATACCACTCGTAGTAAGTGGACCATTTCACTCCCGTCTCATGGAAAAAGTAGGGAACGAGCTCCTTGCCGTTCTAGAGGGTGTGCCTTGGTGCACTCCGCGTTGCCCGGTTATTGCCAATATTGACGCGGCTGAGGTCATCTCTGTAGAACGTACACTGAGCACGTTGGTTAAGCAAGTAAGTGGTGCTGTTCGTTGGGAGCAATCTGTTCGTCATCTTCTCGACTTAGGGGTTGATACGTTTGTAGAGTGTGGTCCAGGTAAAGTCTTGACAGGTTTGGTGAAGAAAATTGCCCCTGAAGCCAATCTCCTCCGCATAGAGGATATGGCGTCGTTGAAAAAGTCACTTGCATATTTAAAGGAGAGTCGTTAAAATGATGCTGAATGATAGCGTTGCCATTGTCACAGGGAGCGGGCGGGGGATTGGGCGCGCCATAGCTCTAGAACTGGCAGCAGCGGGTGCGAAAGTGGTTGTCAATTACGCGGGTCGTTCCGATAAAGCAGAGGAAACAGCCAAATTGATCCGTGAAGCAGGCGGAGAAAGTTTGACCGTTCAAGCGGATGTCAGCCGAGCGGACGATGTCGATCGCTTAATACAAACCACGTTAGACCATTACGGAAAGATTGACATTCTGGTCAATAATGCCGGAATCACACGAGACTCGCTCTTGCTCCGCATGAAAGAAGCGGATTGGGATGCGGTTTTGGCAACAAATCTCAAAGGTGTTTTTCTTTGTACCAAAGCGGTAAGCAAAGGAATGCTCAAGCAACGGTCCGGGGTTATTGTTAATATTTCTTCAGTAGTAGGCCTTTCCGGAAATGCAGGACAAGCCAATTATGCGGCTGCCAAAGCTGGGGTCGTTGGATTTTCAAAGTCCGTTGCCAAGGAATTCGCGCCGCGTGGCATCCGTGTCAATGTGGTCGCTCCTGGGTATATTATTACTGATATGACGGAAACCTTACCAGAAGGGGTTCAAAGTGACATCTTGCGCGCAATCCCGCTCGGTCGACTGGGAAGGCCTGAAGACATTGCTAAAATGGTTCGGTTCCTTGTGTCCTCAGAGGCAGCCTACATAACTGGACAAACGTTTAGTGTCGATGGGGGTATGGATATATAGTGTGCTAAGTTGACAGTGAGAGGAGGTGAAGAAACGAAATGGGAGTTTTCGAAAAAGTAAAAGCCATCGTCGTCGAACAACTTGGGGTAGACGAAGTTAATGTTACCCCAGAGACCTCATTTGAAGAGCTAAATGCAGATTCTTTGGATATCGTTGAATTGATTATGGCTCTTGAAGAGGCATTCGACTTGGATATTCCGGATGAGGAAGCCGAAAAGATCCGGACAGTTGGAAATGCAGTGAGCTACATCAAAGACAACAAATAAGCTAAGAAAAGGTCCCGTACTCAGATGCGGGGCTTCTTTTAAGAGGACAATCTTTCTCCTATATAGCGGCTCAATGTTCGTGGCTTGATATTCGTTACTCAAACCACGAACATCGAACCACGATCATTGATTTTCCGGGAGAGAGTTCAGATAGATGTTTATACTTTGCTACTCATACCTGACGATAGCTCAGGTAGAACTCTGACAGGGAGGAAAGATTGTGAAAATACCCGAACTTCGTATTGGCGATTTAGTGGCTAAAATTCCTGTAATACAAGGAGGAATGGCCGTAAGGATATCGATGGCCCCTCTCGCAGCGGCCGTTGCTGAAGAGGGCGGAATCGGAATCATTGCAGGCAGTGGTATACCTGTGGAGGAGCTTATTGCAGAAATTCGTGAAGCACGTAGGCGTACCAAAGGAATTATTGGGGTAAACATTATGTTTGCTGTCCGTGAATTTGCTCAGTTGGTTCATGCCGCGTTTGATGAAAAGATTGATCTCCTGGTTTCAGGAGCTGGCTTTTCAAGGGACATGTTTACTTGGGGCAAAGAAAGGGGCATTCCGGTCGTGCCAATTGTCTCCTCTGCTAAACTGGCTAGATTATCAGAAAAGCTTGGGGCGGCTGCCGTGATCGTAGAAGGTGTGGAGGCTGGCGGTCATTTAGGGACGGATCGGTCCATCCACGATATTCTCCCGGAGGTAATAGCAGCGGTCAATATCCCTGTCATCGGTGCGGGGGGGTTCATTAATGGACATGATGTCGCCCAGACCCTGAAACTCGGTGCAGATGGGGTACAAATGGGAACTCGGTTTGCGCTTAGTGAAGAGAGTGGCGCAGCTCTTGCTTGGAAAGAGGAAATGTTAAAGGCTACTAAAGAGGATGTCATTTTCATTCACAGTCCGGTTGGGATGCGGGCCTTGGGAATAAGGAACCACTTTACAAAGTTACTGGATGAAAAAGTGGACGTTAAGCCGACGAAATGTATGGGCTGTCTTAAACAGTGTGAGGGAAACTTTTGTATTATCAGTCGCTTAATCAAGGCTCAAGAGGGCGATGTCCGTGAAGGGCTCATCTTTTCAGGGGCTAATGTCCATAAGATCAAGGAAGTCTTGTCCGTGCACGAGATTTTTGAAGATATCAAAAAGGGAATACTCAGTGAGAAGGAGGAATAGATGTGCACCGTGCAGTTATTACGGGAATGGGTGTTGTCTCTCCCGTGGGAAACAATCTAAATGATTTTTGGAACAATTTGATCGAAGGAAAGTCCGGAATCGGATTATTAACGCGTTTCGATACTGCTGATTTACCTACCAAGGTTGCGGGCGAGGTCAAAAATTTCGAGCCCACGGAATGGATTAATAAAAAGGAAAGCAGGCACATGGACCGCTTTGCTCAGTTTGCCATTGCAGCGGCTAAGATGGCGTTGCAAGATTCCGGGCTTGATTTAGAGAAAGTGAACAAGGAACGCGCCGGAGCTGTTATGGGCTGTGGGATCGGTGGTGTGATTACGTTTGAAGAACAAAAAGAGGTGCTCATGACTAAGGGGAGCGGTCGGATTACCCCATTTTTTGTTCCGATGTTGATTAGCAACATGGCGGCCGGACATTTATCCATTGAGTTTGGTTTACAGGGGTCGAGCATGACGATTGCGACGGCCTGTGCCTCAGCAACCAACGCGATTGGAGAAGCGTTGCGAATTATTCAACGCGGAGAAGCCGATGTTGTGCTCTGTGGGGGAACTGAGGCACCGATTACGAGGTTGGCTTTCGCTGGTTTTTGCGCCGCGAAGACAATGTCAACTGAAAAAGAAAACCCCGAACAAGCATCGCGCCCTTTTGATAAACGGCGCAGTGGCTTTGTTATGGGCGAAGGAGCAGGGGTTCTGGTCCTGGAATCCTTGGAACATGCAGAGGCTCGCGAGGCCCATATCTATGCCGAACTGGCTGGTTATGGAAGTACCTCAGATGCCTATCATATTACGACCCCGATCCCCGGTGGTGACGGTGCGGTCCGGGCGATGCGACTTGCCTTAAAGGATGCTGGAGTAAGTATTGAAGAGGTTAACTATATCAATGCCCATGGAACCAGCACAGGCCCTAACGATTCGACGGAAACCACTGCCATCAAAACCGTGTTTGGCAGTTATGCATCAAAGTTAGCGATCAGTTCGACCAAATCAATGACAGGGCATTTGATGGGAGCGGCGGGAGCCATCGAAGCAGTTATTTGCGCGCTGAGTATTGAACGGGGAGCTATCCCACCGACGACGAATTACGGCGAGGCGGATCCAGAGTGTGATCTTGATTATGTGCCCAATATAGCGCGAAAACAAGAAATCGCTGTAGCGATGTCTAATTCCTTAGGTTTCGGTGGGCATAATGCTACGATTGTCTTAAAAAAATTTGCCTAATGGTAAGGAGATCTAATGTATGATCGAAAAGAGTCGTAACTCAGCCACAAACTATTTAAAGACAGAAGGAAGGTCAGGGCGCAAGAAATATGTCGTGACTTCTCTGAAGCAAGAACCAGGACTTAAATTAGCCAAGCGATTGGGACTGGAGCCCCCGCCGAATCGCTTGTTTAGCACTGCCTTGACCCATCCTTCATATGTCTTTGAAAATCCGCAGTTTGGCAAAGAAACGAATCAGCGGCTCGAGTTTTTAGGTGATGCGATTTTGGACTTTGTGATTGCGGAGTACCTGTATCTCAGTTATCCGGATCGTCCGGAGGGAGAACTTACAAAAATGCGGGCCGCTGTCGTAAATGAAACGACACTAGCCCAAAAGGCTCATGAAATTGAGTTGGGGCAAGAGCTCTTATTAGGTAAAGGGGAACAGGTTTCTGGTGGAAGAGAGCGGCCCTCAATTTTAGCAGATGCTTGGGAAGCGGTTATTGGAGCGATTTACTTGCAATATGGGTTGAAAGAAGCTCGCCGAGTTATTTTGGAGTTACTTAAACCATCTATCAATGAAGTCGCCGAAGGAAATTATGGGGATTACAAAACTGCGTTACAAGAAAAAGCGCAACGAGAAGAAAAAGAGGTAAACTATCAGATCCTAGTGGAAGAGGGACCTGACCACAATAAAAGCTTTACGGCGGGCGTTTTTCTGCAAGGGGATTTAATGGGTAAGGGTGTGGGTCGAACTAAAAAAGAAGCAGAGCAACATGCTGCCCGACAAGTGTTAGAACATTGGGGGAGTGAGAACGATGGCTAAACCTGAGAATTTCCCGGTTTTCTTGAAGGGAATTCATATTCAGGGATTTAAGTCGTTCGCTGATCGTGTTAAATTAGAATTAGGCCAGGGATTAAGTGTCATTGTTGGTCCGAATGGGAGCGGAAAAAGCAATGTCGCCGATGCGGTTCGCTGGGTTCTGGGAGAACAAAGTGCTAAGAGCCTGCGTGGTGTAAAAATGGAAGACGTGATTTTTGCAGGCAGTACTCAGCGGCGCCCTGTCGGCATGGCAGAAGTTTCCCTTATTTTCGATAATGCGACAGGGATTTTCCCCTTGGACTTCCGAGAAGTCACCATTACACGACGGGTCTATCGTGACGGCGAAGGGCAATATTTAATTAATAAAGCGCCCTGCCGGCTCAGAGATATTCAAGAACTATTTATGGATACGGGATCTGGAAAAGAAGGATTTTCGATCATTGGGCAGGGGCGGGTTGAGGAAATCTTAAACCTGAAATCGGAAGAACGTCGATCGCTGATCGAAGAGGCTGCTGGGATTACCAAGTACCGTTTCAGAAAGCGCGAAGCCTTGAAACGCCTTGATGCTACGGTACTTAACCTCCAACGTCTTGAAGATATCGTGCGAGAAATTGAGGGACAACTGACTCCTCTGGCTGCCCAAGCCCAAGTGGCCGAACAAAGCCTTGCTCTTTCGCTTCAGCAAAAACGTCTGGAAATTCAGTGGGTCGTTTTAGATATTGCAGAAGTGAAGCAAAAGTTGTCAACAGCTGCCCTGGATTCAGAATCTCTGCAATCCAGCGTTATTGAAGCTCAAGCCATATTGGGACTCAAAGAAAGTCGGAATTTAGAAGATAAAGTTGAATTAAAAAAAATAGATGATGAGATACAACAGAAGCAGGAGGACGCTTTTCAAGCGGAGCAAGCCTTCAATGCTTTAAAACATAATTTTAGCCTTCGTACTGAACGCTTCAGGTATTTTGATGAGCAAACTGTGAGGCTGACTAATGAAATTATTGAGGATGAGAATAAACTCTCCCAATTGCAGGAACGAATTAAAGCTCTGGCAGCCAAGCAAACAGTTTTAAACTATACGGTCGAAGAATCACAGCGCAAAGTGATAGATCAAGAGCAGAAACTTAATGTTGTCAGGCAGAATAGCTTAACTCAGGATATCGACCAAATCAAGGCTGATCTGTTTCAAGCCCTCACAGAGCAAGCCAATTGTGCGAACGAGTTGACCGGGACGCGCCATACGCTGGCTTCGCTAGAACAACAAGTTCTGCAAATAGAGCAAGAACAATCGAGCAAAGAAAATGAGCGTCAAGCCTTGAATGAAACTTGTAATGCGCAGGAACAAGAATTGGTTCAGATGAAGTTGAAGGCTCAGATTTCAGAAAACGAAGAGTTAAGGCTTAGAGCGGAATGGGAAAAACAGACCGGGCTTCGTCAAGAAAAAAGCTTAGAACAGCAGAAACATAAAACTCTAATTGATCAAACCAGAGCTAGGTTGCAGGCTTTGCAGTCATTAGAGGAGTCCTTCGAAGGGTATCAACGTGGCGTGCGTGAGGTGATGCTCGCTAAGAAAAAAGAAAAAACGGATTGTCTGGGCCTCTGTGGAACGGTGGCTGATTTGATCACGGTTCATGAGAAATATGAGTTGGCCTTGGAAACCGCACTTGGAGCAGGACTGCAAAATGTTGTGGCAGAGAATGAACAGGCGGCTAAAATGGCAATTGCTTATTTGAAAACCCATCAATTCGGACGAGTGACCTTCCTCCCACTCGATGTGATTCAGGGAAATCGGATGTCAGTGAGTACGGCAGTCGAGAGGGATAGTGGCTATATTGGAATAGCTGTTGATCTTGTAACGTACGATAAAATATATCAGCCAGCGCTTGAATTTCTTCTCGGACGGATTGTGGTAGTCAAAGATATGGAGTCCGCAACACGGATTGCACGTGCTTCTGGATATAAACTGCGTATTGTGACTTTGGAGGGTGACCAAGTTCATCCGGGGGGATCTCTGAGCGGAGGGAGTATTCAACGCAGAGGTGGAAATTTGCTGGCTCGCTCCCGTGAAATCGAGACCCTGAGTGTTGCGTTGAAACAGTTAGAAAAAGACTTTAAGGGAGAAGAGCGTATCGTCTTAGAGCTGGATGCCAGCTTGCGTGAAATTCAAAAAAACATCGAGAATTTGGCCTTAAAACAACGGGTAGATAAGGAACAACAGATCATGTTGAGGGCAGCATCCGAAAATGTGCTAAGTCAATTCCGACGCTTAGAAGGCGACTTATTGGGGTTAAGTGTTCGACACGAGGAAAACATGGTCAAGAAAAACGAGCTTTGCCTTCGTTTAGAAAGCTTAACGGAAAGTTTAGAAAGCTCCGAAAAAACGTCGCTTGAATTGCGTGAGCAATTCAATCAAAAAGAGCAAGATGCTAAAACTCTAGCGGGTGAGCTTGAAATACACGGGGAGCACTTAACCCAAGAGAAGGTTCGATTAGCCAAATGGGAGCAAGAATTAACGCAATGTGTGGAACAACTTGGACAAGAACAAAGAGTCTACCGAGAAAATGAATTAAATCTAAAGCAAAAAAAACAAAATAGGACTGATTTGCAAGACAAACGCCAAGTGGTTGAAGAGGAGCAAGAAGCGTTGAACCGGCAGATGGAGAAACATTCACTTGCCCAAGAAGCTCAGCAATACGCTCTAATGCAACGTAGACAGGACAGGGAGGGTTTATCCACTCGTGTCCTTGAACAGGAACAGGAGATACAGTCCAAGCGCCAGGGAGCGCACGTGCTTGAACAACGACTTCATGCTAATGAAATTCGAGTTGTCCGTTGGGAAACAGAGTACCAAGCTGGAGTAACTCGTTTAGCTGAGGAATTTTCGCTTACTTGGGAGGAGGCGATGCCTTACCAAACTGAGGAAGATAGGACTGTCTTAGGGCGAAGGGTTCAAGACTTAAAGCAGCAAATAGAGGCGCTTGGACCGATTAACCAAGCGGCTATTGAAGAATACCCGAAATTGCGGGGAAGGCAGGAATTTATGTTGGCTCAGCAGGCTGATTTAATTGAAGCTGATCAGACCTTGCGTCAATTGATTTCCGAACTGGACAAAACTATGAGTGAACGATTTATAGAAAGTTTTAATGCCGTGAATACAGCGTTTCAAGAGGTGTTCAAAGAGCTTTTTGATGGCGGAAAAGCAGAACTCCATTTAGTCGATCCTGATCATTTGTTGGAAACAGGCGTCGAGATTATTGTTCAGCCACCTGGTAAAAAACCACAACTGCTTTCCCTTTTGTCCGGGGGTGAACGAGCTTTAACGGCGATTGCAATTTTGTTTGCCCTCCTGCGAGTTAAACCGAGCCCTTTTTGTATTTTGGATGAGATTGAAGCTTCACTTGACGATTCGAACGTCCAGCGATTTGCCCAATATATTCACCGTCTCTCAGATGCTATTCAGTTCGTTGTTATCTCTCACCGTAAAGGTACTATGGAATCTGCCGATGTCTTGTATGGTATCACCATGGAAGAATGTGGGGTCTCTAAATTGCTGTCCGTTAAGCTTGATGAGAGACTTGCATGACACAAGCGCTCGGTGCTTACGACGCAGAGCAAACTAACCGTTCAAGCTCCTGCTCTCGGGCTCGGGGTTCCCGCCAAAAGCGCCATCCTTGGCGCATTGGCGGCAGCGCACATCCTTGTGCGCTGCCCCGCATTTGGGGTCGGTCGCTTGAACGGAAGTTTGCTAGTCTGCTTACGTAAAGACGTCGCGCTCGTGTCATACTGCGTCCCTGGCTTGGGTCGGGTAACGGCGAGGTTTCGGACGGGACGGGAGAAGGGACGGTTCTTGATTGCATCCTTGACATGTGTTGGGGGACGGCACATTCCATGTGCACCGTCTTGAATCATGGGTCGGCTTCGCGGAGTTTCGGACGGGAGAAGGTACGGTTCTTGATTGCATCCTTGACATGAGTTGGGGGACG
>JARLHW010000091.1 GCA_031292075.1 Desulfosporosinus sp. | reverse complement strand
GCTATTTGAGAATTCCTTTCTTAGTAAACAGTTAAAAGGCCTTGGAAATGTTGCGTAGATGCCAATTATCAAAACGAAATAATAGCATTAGTCTATCTGGAAATGTAGCAACAGGGGTCTAGAGGGGTGCGAAACTTAAGTATTAATAAACAAGTAGGAGATAAATCGTAATGGCTGCATCAAACGATATTCTAACAGACATAACTAGGAATTATAGTCTAGCCACGCTTCTTTTAGCTTGGTATACAACAGAAAAAAGGGAATTGCCCTGGCGAGAGACGGGAGATCCCTACGCGATTTGGGTGTCAGAAGTTATGCTGCAACAGACCCAGGTGAAGACCGTCATTCCTTATTATGAACGATTTTTACAACGCTTTCCTGATATTAAACAACTAGGGACGGCAAGTCTTGAGGAGGTATTAACAGTGTGGCGCGGGCTGGGATACTATTCCAGAGCCCGCCGGATGTGGGAAGGGGCCCATTATCTTCTTGACCAACGGGGTGGGAAAATGCCCAAGGATTATGAGGCCCTGCTGCTGGTCCCAGGAATCGGGAAGTACACGGCAGGAGCGATCTCAAGTATCGCGTTCGGGCAGAGAGTGGCAGCAATAGACGGCAATGTCTTACGGGTGCTATCCCGTCTTTTGGCCTGGTCGGAGCCTGTGGAGACGGCACGCAGCCATCGTTACTTTAAAGACCACCTGAGGGTATGGCAACCGGTTCTTCGGCCAGGAGACTTTAATCAAGCGTTGATGGAACTGGGAGCGCTGGTTTGTACTCCGACAAAACCGAACTGTGAAAGTTGTCCGTTGACCCAAGTTTGTGAGGGGTATCGCCAGGGTGACGTCTACCTCTACCCAGTGAAAAAATTAAAAGCAAAACGTCAAGTAGTGACTCGTTTGACCTTTGTTTTGTGCAGAGAAGGTCGGGTATACTTGCAGCGTCGTCCTTCTCAGGGTCTGCTGGCCGATCTTTGGGAGTTCCCCGGAGTAGAATTAAGTCATGAGGGGGGTTTGAACGATAGTCTTCCCGTGGTAACAGACGACGAGAGGTTTAAACTTTTTCAAATGGCTGTACCCGAGCGAACGTTCGACGGGTGGGTAAGGGAACAATTTAAGCAGGGATTAGCCTTACAAGGGCCAGTCTGGTACACATTCAGCCACCGACGCTGGAAAATCTGCTGGGTTATTCTTGATCTGCCCGAACCACTTGAGCCTATCCCGTCGAGTGTTTCTTCATTCAGAGAATCAGTCGGAGAGTATCGGGTGGATGCGTGGCAAGACCAGTTGACTGGAGATAACAGGTGCTGGGTTTCGCTTCATGATTTAAGTGAGATCCCTCTCCCGGTGGCCTTCAAGGCCATCGTCGAAGATTTAACAGATGGATTGTCACCTTAAATTCTTATGAAACAGTTGACAAAATATCCCGTGTTGTATAATATATAAAACAATTAAATTAAATCTTTAAAAGCTAAGACGGAGAAAAGTAAGCTATTTATTACCTTTCAGGGAAGAAGAGTCTCGACTGAAAACTCTTCTATGTGTGGTGATAGTTGAAGTTCCCTCCCGAGCTGCCGGCTGAACGGATTTGAGTAGGCTAGGACGGTTCTTCCCCGTTAACAGGAAGGAGGTATCGGATGTCATTCCCGTACCTTTGTCGAATGGGCCTTTGGCCAAAGTCGGGTGGTAACGCGAGATTGAACTTCTCGTCCCTTCAGGGATGAGAAGTTTTTTGTTTTGTTAGATCTAGACGAATTCGACAAACGCGAGTTTGATGTACTGTACTTTTTAGAGAGGGCCAATTTGGTCAAAATGGGTGGTAACGCGGAAGTCCACGGCTTTCGTCCCTGTACTGGGATGGGCCGTGGACTTTTTTAAAATATAGGGGAGGTTTTAGTTTGAAGGATTTGCGATTAGCAGGGCTCAATACTGAAAGAAGTACAATCGAGGTTAACGGGGTAACTATCGGAGGAAAGGAAATTATTTTAATGGGTGGACCCTGTGCGGTAGAATCAAGTATCCAGATGAGTCAATCAGCTGAAACCGTAAAAAAGGCTGGCGGAAAGATCTTGCGTGGTGGGGTTTTTAAACCGCGTACGTCGCCCTATAGTTTCCAGGGTTTGGGTCAAGAGGGACTTAACTATTTGGTCCAAGCTGCTAAGGAACAAGATCTACTCTGTGTTACAGAAGTAATTGATACACTAAGTTTGGAATTGGTAGCGGACAAAGTCGATATTATTCAAATAGGTGCTCGCAATATGCAAAATTTTGAGCTCTTGAAATTGCTCGGGAAAATTACTAAACCGATTATCCTTAAAAGAGGATTGTCCGCAACAATTGAGGAGTGGTTGTTAGCTGCTGAATATATTATGTCGGCAGGTAATCCTCGTGTTATTCTTTGCGAACGGGGGATTCGGACCTATGAACCCAGTACTAGAAACACCTTAGATCTTAGCGCCGTAGGAGTAGCCAAAGAACTTTCCCACTTACCGGTCATCGTCGATCCCAGTCATGCAGCGGGGAGAAGAGATTTGATTTCAGCCTTAGCCAAGGCCGCTGTTGCAGTGGGCGCAGACGGTCTATTGATCGAAATGCACCCAAATCCTGCCAAGGCCGCCAGCGATGGACCTCAGTCCTTGTACCCAGAGCAGTTTGTCCAACTAGCCCGAGAACTGGGGAAGGTCGCCGGATCCGTAAATAGAGTTTTTGTTTGCGGAGAGCAAGGCGATAAGGAAACCCTTGAATCCCTACGAGCCCAGATTGACTGTATCGATCAGACCCTAATTGAAAGTCTCGCAGCTAGGATGCAAATCGTCCGAAAAGTTGGCGATCAAAAACGCTTAGATCGAGTTAAAGATGCCAGCCGAGAAAAAGAAATTATTCAGCGCTTGGTTAACCTTGGTACTGAACTACAACTTTCCCCTGAATTAATCAGAAAGATATATCCTCTAATTTTCGAGTTTGCAGTTCAATCACAAATCAGAAATAAGCTAGAAAAGGAAAAAGAACTGTCGTGCTATCCCATAGGAAGTAATTAAATTAAATTTTTTCTTTAGTTTAAGAAAGAAGCCCTTAGGAAAGAGCTCGTTCTCTTTTCTAAGGGTTTGCTTTGTTTACATACTTGATATGGGGACAACAACTATTGGAAAAAGGAGAAGAAGATGTGATAGTACCTGATAGTCTGCGTTATCAAGCAGGAAAAATGTTTATGGTGGACAGCCTTACAGGCTAAATGATTGTGGAGGCTCTTCAAATAGCTTTGAAGGAAATGGGACATGATATTAAAATCGAGACCTTAGGGTCAATCTTTTTAGCCTGAGAGCTATTTGAGAAGGATATACGGTGGGTTAACTAGAAGTATTAAGGATAAGAAAATTCAGATCACGCTTCATGAAGAAACAGGGAGATAGGCGATCATGTAAACAAGGGTTGAATTTTAGATTCAATCCTTACTGCATATTGAGAACAAAGAAAGAAGGGGTGTAATTGCTTACTGTAAACCAGTTGGTTGAGGAATTTGATTTTGAGGTTCTAGCTGGGCACATGGGGTTAGACAAGGAGATCACGGAGTATAGCTTAAAACGTCCGAGTGCCGAATTGGCTGGTTTTTTGAAGCATTTGACTCCCAAGCGTATTCAAGTGTACGGACGGACTGAATTAGGTCTAATCCAGCAATTTGAAGATTCTATGCGCCGCATAAAACTTGCTCAAGTAATGGTTACAGAAGTACCGTGCGTGATTATTACCAGGGGGTTAACGCTTCCTTTGGAATTTATCGAATTAGCCAGTGAGCGAAAGATTCCTCTCTTGACAACGCATCGAACTGCGACCCAACTATTTTATCTGTTGATTCGTTACCTTATAAACCAGTTAGCTCCCTGTACAGATGTTCACGGCGTGTTAGTGGATGTTTATGGAGTTGGGGTTTTGATCACAGGTGAAAGTGGAATTGGGAAAAGCGAGGTGGCTTTAGAACTCATTAAGAGCGGGCATTTGCTGGTTGCTGATGATGTCGTAAAAGTTCGCAGGGTTGATGAAGAGAGATTGTTAGGCAACGCTCCGGACAAGATTCGGCATTTGCTTGAGTTACGAGGCTTAGGAATTCTGGATGTGACAACTCTGTTTGGAGCAAGTTCTGTGAGAAATGAAAAAGTCATTCAGTTTATTGTTCACTTGGAAGAATGGAAGCAAGAAAAAATTTATGATCGCTTAGGGATTGATCCGCCTAAAACGCGGGAGATTCTTGGGATTTCTATTCCTGAGATCACGGTTCCGGTCCGCCCAGGGCGTAATCTAGCTACGATTATTGAAGTTGCCGTTATGCAATGTAGGAATATGTCTGCAAAGAGAAAGACGCGCCTCCACCTTAGTAGTGACAAGTGAAGAATTGAGACGCTATACCGATATTCAAAGATGGTGGAGTAACCGCTGAGAAGTAGGGGGAGAACCGACGGATGAATGAGTGCGCGTTTTGTACACTGCTGGGAACAGAAATCTTAGCAGAAAACGAACTAGCCAAGGCCTTTTATGACAAGTATCCAGTCAGTGCAGGGCATGTTCTAATTATTCCCAAGAGACATGTTATAAATCTTTTTGAAGCGACGCCGGAAGAGATGGCGAGTATCGGGGGACTTCTCGGAATTGTAAAGGAGCAACTAGACGAACAGTTTCACCCAGATGGCTACAACATTGGGGTTAATGTTGGAGAAGCCGCGGGGCAATCAGTTTTTCACTTGCATGTTCACGTCATCCCTCGCTATAAGGGAGATGCCGGAACTGTACATTGGCATTCGTAAGGCTTCGTGGGAAGCCTTTTTAATTTTCTTTAGCTTTTTTTTATCAAATTTTTATACTTACATTAAAAAGAGTTTAAAACCTCCCTTTATAATGAACTTGTGAACAAAAAACAGGGAGGTTATTTTAATGAGTAAAATTAAGCTAATGTATGATGTGATTAATACAATGAAAGAAAAGGAGGTTTTAAGCGGTATTTTTAAAGCAGAGGGCAAGAAAGATCAACTTCAAGTAGCTAGCTTTATTAATGAATTTGAAAAGAATCTTTTAAACGGCGAAACCAAAGTCAAAATAAGTACGGAGCTGGACCTAAATGGCAAGAAAGTGAAGCATGAAAGCCAAACTGAGTTTACAATGCAGGGCTGTTGTGTTGGAAATAGGCATCATGGCTTGATGCATCATATGCATCATCATCACCTGGATCAAAACCAGGAGGATATAAGATGTGGAGGTATAAAAGAGAAATTAACGAAGCTCGCGTTTCTGCTGAATATCTTTAATCAAATCCAAGTAGATGAGCAAGAAGATAAGTCCGTAATGCTATCCTTAAACCTCAGTGAAATTCCGGATGAACTTAAAAAGGTTTTGCAGGAAAGAATGATTCATAAAACGATGCCTGAGCACCATCGACACCACGGCTTCATGAAAGAGTTTTGTACTTTGAATGATCCTAAAGTCAGGTTCAGTCTATGGATAACTAAGGCCAGAGAAGTAGAGAAGATCGAGGTAACTATAGAGGGAAAACAAATAGATGAACTTAATGAAACCCATGATATGAATCTAAGAGCGGAATTACATCTAGTTTAGCAAAGAAAATTTACGGTCAAAATAAATTTGGATTAGATACGTGGGCGCGGAACAGGCAGAATTGTTTTGCGCCCACGTATTCGGTATAATTATTAATTAATGTAATAAATTAGGGTGATTTAGATGTTGAAGAAAATAAAAATACGTATCCTTGTAAAATTAAGACAAATAAAGAACCTGCACCATAGGAGACATCGAGAGTTTCATAGGCAACAACAAGAAATATTTAGGCATCACCAGGAATTCCATCAGCAACAGCGAGGATTTTATTGCTCTCATCCAGAATTTCAAAGGAGACATAGGGAATTCAAACAGTATCACAGGTCTCTTCGATTTCTTCGTCCTGTTAGTATCATATTTAACTTAATCGTTTTATACTTACTCTTTAGATGGGCCGGTATCCGATCGTTCAGCATTTTTTTGGCAGTTTTTTTGGTTATAAAGGAAGTCCTGCAATTTTCTTTTCTTTGGCGTTTGGAGAATAGAGTATTTAGACCTATTGATAAACTTAAAAATGGCGTGGAAGAGATTGCCAGGGGAAACTATAATGTAAAAGTTGAAAGCGACGTAATTAATGATCTGAGTTTTATTGGGTTATTAGTTGATTCCTTCAATGAAATGGCCCGAAAATTATGGGCGAGTGAGAAAATGAAGGCTGAGTATGAAGAAAATCGCAAGCTGCTCATTGCCAATATATCTCATGATCTCAAGACACCCATCTCATCTGTTCAAGGGTATATTGAAGCAATATTAGACGGAGTTGTTATAGAGCCGGAAAAAGTAACAATGTATCTTAAAACAATTTATCAGAATACAGCATACATAGATAAGCTGATTGATGATCTTTTCCTATTTTCCAAATTAGATTTGCAGAAACTCGATTTCCAGTTTGAAAGCATTCAGATAAGAGCTTTCATGAACGATTTAATGGAAGAATTTAAATTTGAACTTGAAGAAAAGCAGTTTAATTTTAACTACGTCAATAAAATGAAGGGCGATTCTCTCATTTGTATTGATCGAAAAAGGATCTATCAGGCCTTCAAAAATATTATTGGGAATGCTGTTAAATATGGAGCCAATCAGGATTTGAGCATAAAGATTGAAATGGATAGACAAGATGATTTTATAGATATATGCATAGAAGATAATGGGCCGGGAATCCCTCAAGATCAACTGCCTCATATTTTTAATAGGTTTTATAGAATTGATAACGAGCGTACCAAGGATTTAATGAGCACTGGACTTGGCTTGGCTATTGCCAAGGAACTCGTGCAAGCGCATAGAGGCTCGATTGCGGTAACAAGTACTGAAAATGAAGGTTCTCGTTTTATAATAAGGCTCCCAGTCATAAAATGATTAGAAACGGGGTAGACATGAAACGAATATTAATTATTGAAGATGATCTGAATATTGCTGAATTAGAACGAGATTATCTCTTGATCAATGGATATGAAGTGGATATAGTTCAAGATGGGATACAGGGTCTGAAGAAGGCTCTAACAGGTTTATATCAGGTTATTATTGTAGATCTGATGTTGCCTGGTAAAGACGGGTATCACATCACTAAGGAAATCCGTGCTAAATTTGAGATTCCAGTGATCATCGTTTCTGCTAAAAATGAAGATATTGATAAAATTAGGGGATTAGGTCTGGGTGCTGATGATTACTTAACTAAACCTTTTAGTCCTGCGGAGTTAGTCGCAAGAGTTAAATCTCATATTACCAGATATGAACGGCTCAAGGGCAAAATAGTAGCTGCTGAGGTTATAAGCCACAGAGGATTAGAGATAAACACAGCATCTCATAAAGTTTTTGTCAATGGGAAAGAAGTTCAACTGACGACCACAGAATATGGACTCCTAGTATTTTTTGCTACAAACCCCAACATTGTATTCACTAAAGAACATATTTTCGAGACCTTATGGGGAAATGAATTTCTTGGAGATACTGCAACCGTACCTGTTCATGTTCAAAAGATCAGAAAAAAGATTGAACGAGACTCCTCTATCCCTGAATACATCGAAACCTTATGGGGAACGGGATATAGATTCAATTCATAAGGCGACAAAGAAAACTTGGTTGGCGCCGAGTCTCGGCGAAAGGGCCTAGCTACATATCTGAGATCGAAATAGTGAATAATAAAATTAACCTGAGCAATTTGGCTACAAGACCCCGACAGCA
Source organism: Desulfosporosinus sp. (assembly GCA_031292075.1). Classification (GTDB taxonomy): domain Bacteria; phylum Bacillota; class Desulfitobacteriia; order Desulfitobacteriales; family Desulfitobacteriaceae; genus Desulfosporosinus. The sequence continues at coordinate 84,106 of JARLHW010000091.1, read as the reverse complement.
AATGTGCTGCTTATCCCCACGGATTGTGTGATATAATACGTCTTTCTTTAATTTTAATATTGCTACAGCCACTACTAGAGGATATAATGTCTAAATAAGGTTGTGCAATAAAATTCAAACTTTGGAGGATTGACTTATAATGGAAAGAATTTTCAACTTCAATGCAGGCCCAGCCACAATGCCGCTTGTGGTTTTAGAAGAAGCTCAGAGCGAACTGCTTAATTTTAAAGGCACAGGCATGTCAATTATGGAAAATAGCCACCGTACCAAAGAGTATGAGGCTATTAATTCAGAGGCTGAAGCTCTGGTCAAGGAATTGCTGGACGTTCCGGAAAACTATCGGGTTCTGTTTCTTCAAGGTGGAGCGAGCACCCAATTTGCCGCAGTACCCTTGAATCTAGTCTCCGCAGAGAGCCACGCAGACTATATCCTCACAGGAGCTTGGGCTGAAAAAGCTTATAAGGAAGCGGCCAAATTTGTTAAAACCAATGTGGCTGCCAGTACTAAGGATGAAAACTTCAACCGCATTCCCAGAATTGATGAAATCAAGGTAAGTGACGGTCCCGCCTATGTTCATCTTTGCTCTAATAATACAATCTTCGGTACTCAATGGCAGTCTTTCCCGGACTTAGGGGATGTTTCACTGGTTGCTGACATGTCTAGCGATATCATGTCACGTCGCTTTGATGTTTCTAAGTTTGCTTTAATTTATGCCGGAGCCCAAAAGAATCTAGGCCCGGCCGGGGTAACCGTGGTCATTGTTCGTAAAGACTTATTGGAGGGTATCCCCTCCACCATCCCTACGATGTTACGCTACGATATCCACGCTAAAAATGATTCTTTGTACAATACTCCACCCAGCTTTTCCGTTTATATGGTGAATCTAGTTCTGCGCTGGCTTAAAAATAACGGCGGGCTGGCGGCAGCTGAAAAACGCAATGCTGAGAAAGCAGCTTTAATTTACAATACCATCGATAGCAGTGAGGGCTTCTATCGAGGCCATGCTGTCAAAGACAGTCGCTCGCTAATGAATATCACGTTCCGCCTTCCCAGCGAGGAATTAGAGAAGAAGTTTGCTGCTGAAGCCACAGCAAAAGGCATGATCGGATTAAAAGGGCACCGTTCAGTAGGTGGTCTCCGGGCATCCATTTACAATGCCATGAGTCTTGAAGGCTGTATGGCTTTGGCTGAGTTTATGAAAGCCTTTCAAAGTAATAACGGGTAAATGAAATCGGAATATAAATTATGAAGGAATACGAAAAACACAGCCGATCTGGCTGTGTTTTTGTCTATGTATCATTATGCGGAAAATTTTATTCTGACAATACATACTTATAGATTAAGACTCTTGCTTTGAATAGGATGCAAGAGGAAAGATGTCTAATGTGAGCGAATAAAAGAAATCTAATCTGTTAAATCTAGGTCTAAATAAAGTTGAAGTATGGCTGGGATCCCAGATAGAGACAGGTTAGAGATATTTAGGCATTGTTTTATAAAATATTCAGTGATTATATGGAAGGAAAACAGGGGATTTCGGCGAAAAGAAAAGGTAGGGAGAAGAGAGTGATGAAATACAAAGAAAGATGTGGGAATAGTGAGGATAACTGATTACGAAATCGCTTTAAGAATTTTGCTAGCTTGTGTTTTCGGAGGGATTGTAGGTTTTCAGAGAGAAAGAAATGATAGTCCGGCAGGGTTTAGAACCCATATTTTAGTATGTTTAGGTGCCGCTTTAATCATGATTCTATCAATGTATGGTTTTGCTGATTTTACGACAGTTAGTAAAGACCCTGCACGGCTAGCCTCCCAGGTCGTTTCAGGTATCGGTTTTCTAGGAGCCGGAACAATTTTAAGGGATGGCGTATCAGTTAAAGGATTAACAACAGCCGCGTCACTTTGGGTTGTTTCCGCTATCGGATTGGCCGCAGGAGCCGGATTTTATTTTTCATCAATGCTTGTTACTGGTATTGTTTTTCTAACCTTAGAGCGATCTATTGAACATTACTTTTTCAGAAGCAAACAAATTTTAAAGATTGTTACGGTCAATGGAACCTGTAAAGTCAAAGAAATTAACCGTATCATAGAGTCTCATAAAATAATTGCTCAGAATATATCCATGACCATATTAGGAGAAGAACAAAACAGAACAACCTTCGAATACACCTTAAGAACTCCCTTTAATCGAATTAATGCGGAAAAAATTATTCAGGATCTCAATGAAGTGGATGGGGTTTATTCTATTGAAAAAAGTTAAGTAGAGTGACCAAATGGCAACTCTATATTTCTCCTTGACAATGATAAAAAAAAATGTCAAAATATTAAAAATGCTAAAATGACGATGAGAGGGAATAGTATAGGCTCTGTTTCCGTTTTAGAGAGCTGTCGGTTGGTGAAAGACAGTAATGGAATAGGCTTGGAACTCTTCCTCGAGTAGCCGACCGAAATTGTAAAAAAGTAGGCTCGGACGGAGCTTCCACCGTTAAAAGGAAGGGGATATCAGAATTTCGATATTCGGAGTTCGATGCACGTAGTTCGATCCATGAAGTTATTATTTGGGGTCGAACCACGAACCACGAACTACGAACTACGATTAACTCTCGTATCTGCAGAGAAGACGGCTATTTGCCGTTAACTTGAGTGGTACCGCGAACTAACCCTTCGTCTCAATCAGAGACGTTGGGTTTATTTATATTTAAGGAGGAATTTGTTATGCGTAGATTATATGTATTTGATACCACCCTCAGAGATGGTGAACAATCCTTGGGGATCACCTTAAACGTTAAAGAAAAATTAGAGATTGGTCATCAGTTAGTAAAGCTCGGTGTCGATATAATTGAAGCTGGTTTTCCGGCTTCTTCGCCAGGGGATATGGAATCAGTACGGACAATTGCTAAGGAAATGAAAGGGGTCATCATTTGCGGACTGACGAGGGCAGTAGTACAGGATATCGATATTTGTGCCGAAGCCTTGCGTCAAGCTGAATATCCCAGAATTCATACGGGTATAGGGGTTTCGCAGGTTCATATGCAAAAGAAATTAAAGCTTACCCCTGAGCAAGTTGTGGAGCGAGCAGTCTCTGCAGTGAAGTATGCAAAAAAATATGTGAGTGACGTAGAGTTTTATGCTGAAGATGCTTTTCGCAGTGAGCCACCGTTCTTGGTCAAGGTCATCGAAGAGGTCATCCGAGCCGGGGCCACGGTGGTTAATCTCCCAGATACTGTTGGCTATGCTAATCCTTGGGAATATGGAGAATTGATTCGTTTTGTCATTGATAATGTTACGAATATTGATAAGGCACTCGTCAGTGTGCATTGCCATAACGACTTGGGCATGGCAACAGCAAATTCCCTAGCGGGTATTAAAGCTGGAGCCAGTCAGGTAGAGGGCACGATCAATGGCATCGGGGAGCGGGCCGGTAATACTTCTTTGGAAGAGATAATCATGTCAATTTACACCCGGCGTGACGGGTACGGGGTGGAGACTAAAGTTAACACCCGTGAGATATCTGCTACCAGCAGACTTGTTTCCCGAATCACAGGAGTGACAGTCCCTGATCATAAAGCGATAGTCGGAGCCAATGCTTTCGTGCATGCTTCCGGTATTCACCAAGATGGGGTGTTGAAAGACAGAGAAACCTATGAGATAATTCAGCCGGAAATTATCGGCGTTCCGCAAAATGTAATCAGTCTTACAGCTAGATCAGGAAGACATGCGCTCCAACATTGTCTGGAGGTATTAGGGTATAAAATTGAAGGAGCACAGCTTGATGAGGTCTATCAACGGTTCTTACAATTGGCCGACCAGAAGCAAGAGGTGTTTGATCAGGATCTCTATGTCTTGATGGGGGATTCGGGTAATCTATCAACTAATATCTTGCTTCAGGATATGTCCATTTCGACAAATGGGGTCGAGATGGCAACAGCTACAGTAACTTTGGAAATTGAGGGCATGATGATAACTGATGCAGCTTGTGGTAACGGACCAGTGAACGCCCTTTTCAACACGATTGACAGGATAACAGGTAATATCGCTACGCTGGAAGATTACACGCTCAAGTCGGTGACTCGGAGTAGCGAGGCTTTAGGAGAGGCCACAGTTAAGCTGCGTTACGATGATGGTCATTTAGTATTAGGGAAGGGGTTTTCTACAGATATCATTGAAGCCAGTGCTAAAGCCTATATTAATGCTTTGGCGAAGAGAACTCTCCCGATTGATTTGGAAACAGATGTATAAAGCGGCTTGATTTAACAAACTAAAGAGGTGAAATAAAGTGAGATGAATATGGTACCAATACATGACTTGCGTAAATGAGATATTTCAGCAGCTTAAAGCGGAAGGAAGTGAAGATCCTGGCTTTACCAGGAGAAATAATGGCTAAATCTATTGTTTACTTTGCAAGCGCCCGGGCTAAATTTTTTGATTATGATTATGGTTTTCTCGGCAAATTTGAGGAAATTCTCAACAGGGTTAATCTGAAAAATTATGTAGAAAAGGGCGATTACATTCCGATAAAGATGCACCTTGGTTCACACGGTGCTTACAGAGTGGTACGCCCGGCATTTATTCGCAAGTTAGTGGATTCCCTCAAAAATGTAGGAGGAGAACCGTTTGTAACCGATACAGTACGTATTCCGGGGCTGGAATACTTGCGCGTTGCCAGTGCTAACGGGATTAACGAGCTTTCCACTGGAGTTCCGGTGATTATGGCAGACGGGATTTTCGGACGAGATTCTGTGATGCGGCCCAGTGGTTCGATTCTAGGCGAAATCGGCATAGCTTCCGCGATTCATGACGCACCGGCGATGATTGTTTTATCGCATTGCAAGGGGCATATTGCCAGCGGTTACGGAGGAGCTATCAAAAATCTGGGGATGGGCGGCATTGCTTTTAAGGATCGGAATGGAGTTCATCAACGGGGACGGATGCATTTTCTACAAAACGCCGAACTAAGCTGGACAGCGGAAAAATGTAGCCATTGTCTACAATGTGTAGGTTCTTGTCCCCATGAAAGCATCACCTTTGATCAGGACGAAAAGTTGGTGATTGACCAAGAAAAATGCGCCCGCTGTGGCCGTTGTGCCAGGGTTTGTACTGAAGGAGCTCTGATATTACCCCAAAACGTAGAACTTTTTCAGAAGGTTTTGGCAGAAGCAGCGGCGGCCGTACTAGACACGTTTAACAAAGGTAAGGTCCTTTACATTAATTTTGTGACTGAAGTACAACCAGAATGTGACTGCATGCCTATGGCCGATGCCCCTTTGATACCGGATATTGGAGTGCTGGTTTCAGACGACATCGTGGCTATTGAAAAAGCCACGCTCGATTTAATCGGTCAAGCTCAGATTATTCGTGATTCCAAAGCGGGAGAAAAGGGACTAACGTCACCGGATAATATTTTCCAGAAAGTCCATGGTAAAGATCCCTACTTGCAAGTAAGAGCTATAGCTGACTTTGGCTTGGGATCTGAAGATTATGAAATTGTCGAAGTGCTATGTAAACCTAAACCGGACGGCAGCATCGAGCCGCGCAACCCATTTGGACATTAATTGTTAGACAAAACCTTGCATTGCTATCCTTGCCAAAGGAGAAGTGCAAGGTTTAATTTATTTAATAATATAAATGTATGATTCTTCAAAATAATCTGTTAACTATGGAAGGAATAATGAAATATTCGGCGAAAACTAAAAGAACGAAGATAAAGCTAATAAATAGAAAGTGAATAATTGCGCAAATGGAAAGCGCTATTTTTATAGATGTACAAAACTAAGAAGGGAGTTATATCATCATGGAACAACACTTTCTTGTCTTTAAAGATGTGGCAGAAACCAAAAATATTACGTTATCAGCCAAGAAGCTACATATGAGTCAGCCTAGTATTAGTTTGCAGATTCAGAATCTGGAAAATCAATATGGTGCTCGTTTTTTTGATCGCACTAACAAAGGCGTTACGTTGACTAAAGAAGGTCAAATTTTCTATGCTCATGTGCGGAGCGTCTTGGACCTTCTTGCCAATGCTAAAGATCAGATCAGCGCCTTAGCCAAAGATCAAAGAGGATTGATCTACCTTGGTGCGACTTTGACCATCGGAGAATATATTTTGCCTAATATTCTAGCGTTTTTATACAAGACTCATCCAGATGTGGACTTTAAAGTCAAAATTGCGAATACAGAGTCCATTTCTCAAGATGTCTTGGAGAAGAAAATTCATATTGGTCTCATTGAAGGGCCAGTCCCCCGTCACAAGGACCTTAATGTGGAGAGTTTTTGGGAAGACGAGTTGGTTGTCGTAGTTCCTTATTTTCATCCCTGGGCGTCCAGAATCAGCATTAGCTTAGCAGAACTTCCCCACGAGCGTCTGGTGACCAGAGAGGACGGTTCTGGAACTCGCAGGGTGATGGAGATGGCTCTTAAAGAGAGAGGGCTTGATCCGGATCAATTAAATGTAACGATGGAACTGGGAAGTACTCAGGCGATTAAACAACTAGTCTCGGCAGGACTTGGAATTACCATTATTTCATCCTTGACAGTCAGTCAACTTGGCGACCGAAAAGCATTTAAAACCTTAAAAATTCAAGATGCTCCGATATATCGGCCTCTTAGTATTCTTACAAATGCTCGAACTGTCCAGACCAAGGATGAGCTCATCTTAATCGATCTACTTCATGATTACAGACTGTTAACGAATGTTCTTAGTAAGGATTATAATGAATTAGAAAATCTAAACCCAGAGTAAGAGCATGACGCATCGTGCTCATAATTAGCTTTAGTCACACTAAGAAATCATTGCAATGTTTTAATATAGGTAATATAATATTGACAAGTCTTAACGATTTGAGCAATGAAGCTTTCTGGAGATTTTTAATCTTTGGGAAGCTTTCTTTGTACTTGGCAAAAGATATAAGGTATTGTCGAGTAATTTCTTTTTTATTCATCACAACTTGACAGGAAACGTTTTCCTAAGGTACCATTTGAGAAAATCGCCTTGTCTGTTAGCCAAAAACTGATACATAGTTTTCACGATTTCCGCAAACGGTATTACTAAATAATTATGTCCAATAAGTAGGGAATCGACAGGAACTGAAGATGGCAAGGCAGGATGTTTTTTTGTGAATATTGGACTGTAAAGTCAGAAAGAAGGGATAAAGAGAACCAGATATGAGAAATCCAAACTAATAAAGTAAATGGAGGAGAGAGTATGAAAAAAATCAACAAAATTGGTATTGTGACACTGGTCCTTGCCATGATTCTGACTGTATTACTCGGTGGGTGCTCCCAAGCAAGCAAGCCCTCTACGAACGACCAAGCAAGCAAGCCTTCTACGGCAGAAAAAATTAAGGTAGCTTTTGTTTATGTGGGGCCAGTGGGTGACTTCGGCTTTACTTACGCCCAGGATCAGGGCAGAAAATATCTCGAAGCCAATATGAAGAACGTCGAAACAACGTATGTTGAAAACGTTCCGGAGACGGCAGACGCTGAACGTGTTTTTACGGATCTTGCCCAAAAGGGTAACACTATCATTATCGGCACCAGCTATGGTTACATGGATTACATGGTCAATGTGTCCAAGAAATTCCCGAAAGTTGTCTTCGAACATTGCAGTGGTTACAAAACCACCGATAATTTAGGCACCTATTTCAATCGCGACTATCAAGCTCGGTTTCTAACCGGTATGGTGGCAGGCAAATATACCAAGAGTAATGTTCTCGGATTCCTTGCGCCGTTCGGTACGCCTGAAGTCATCCGCAATATCGACGCGTTTACTCTTGGCGCCCAGTCAGTTAATCCTAAAGTTCAAGTTAAGGTTGTTTGGACAAATTCCTGGAACGATCCTGCGACGGAGAAAACAGCTGCCAACAGTCTGATTGACGCAGGCGCAGACGTGCTGGCGATGCATGTCGATTCGCCGACGTTTGCTCAGACAGCACAGGATAGGGGTGTGCTTGCCATCGGTCACGACTCAGATATGACAAAATTTGCACCCAATTCTATCCTTGTTGGAGATGTATCCAATTGGGGTCCGTATTTTGTGCAAGTGGTCAAGGAAGTTATGGACAAGACCTGGAAGCCCACACAATATTTTGGCGGAATTAAAGATGGCGGAATTATTGACATAACGCCTTTCAGCGCTAAAGTTGATAAAGATTTCCAAGCTACAGTAACTGCAAAAAGACAGGATATTATCGACGGTAAATTTGATCCCTTCTCGGGACCCATCTCTGATCAGAGTGGCAACCTGAAAGTCAAAGAAGGCGACAAAGCCACCGATCAGATGCTCCTTTCCATTGATTGGTTTGTCAAAGGTGTTCAGGGAACAATTCCTAAATCTTAACTGATCTAAAACAAGGCCAGGGTACCCACCTAAAGGTATGTCCCCTGGGAATAGAACAATGATGTACCCGCAAACCGGCGAGCCACTCGCCGGTTTGTGGTAATGTTTGAAAGGGTGAGGTCAATGGGAAATACACCCATGGTGGAAATGCGCAAAATCACAAAAGAATTTCCGGGCATACTGGCTAATGATCAGGTTTCATTTGACGTAAACTCTGGCGAAATTCACGCTCTGCTTGGTGAGAACGGGGCGGGTAAAAGCACTTTAATGAGCGTGCTCACAGGGCTCTATCGACCCGACGGTGGTGACATCTACATTGAAGGTAAAAAAGCTGACTTTTCATCGCCAAAGGATGCTGTCGCCAAAGGCATAGGTATGGTGCACCAGCATTTTAAGCTTGTTCAGCCCTTTACAGTGGCAGAAAACGTCATGCTTAGTATCAAGGGACTGAAACAGATATATAACCTCAAAGAGATTGAGCAACAAATAATTAAGCAATCAGAAGCTTTCGGGCTTGGCATTGATCCTAAGGCTAAAATTTGGCAACTCTCGGTTGGTGAGCAACAGAGGGTGGAAATTATCAAATTACTCCTGCTTGGTGCCAAGGTTTTGATACTTGATGAACCGACCGCTGTCCTGACGCCTCAGGAAGCGAATGCTCTCTATGAGACACTTTTAAAGATGATAGAAAGCGGGAAATCAGTAATCCTTATTTCTCATAAAATGAATGAGGTTATGAAAAATACGAATCGCATCACTGTTCTACGGGACGGTAAATCCATCGGTACTGTTTATACCAAAAATACGAATGAAAAAGAGCTTGCCAAAATGATGGTGGGCAGAAATATCAGTGATCAGCTGGAAAAAAAATCTAATCGAAAAAAAGAAAAAATTATGTCTTTGAATAATGTATCGGCTATGGGCGATAGTGGTTTGCTAAAATTGAAAAATATTTCAATTGATATATATGAGGGTGAGATCCTGGGCGTTGCAGGTGTTGACGGAAACGGTCAGAAGGAGCTTGCGGAAGCGGTGGCTGGTCTGCGTTCGGTCAAGAAGGGAAGCCTGTCCTTTTACGGAAAGGACTGCACAAAGTCCGGCCGTAAAAAACGAATGAATTTTGGCATTAGCTATGTACCGGAGGATCGCATGACAACTGGGCTTGCGCCGGATCTAAACGCGTATGAAAATATGGCTCTAAATAGTTATCGCCAATATCGTGGTGCCTTTATAGATTGGAATAAAGTTAGAAAAGACACTGAGCGCTTAATGCTGGCGTTTGATGTCAGGTTAGCGAGTACAGCTAATCCCGTTAAAATGATGTCGGGCGGAAATATCCAGAAGTTGTTGCTCGCGCGTGAAATCGATTCCGATCCAAAGTTGATTATTGCGGTATATCCGATGCGTGGTCTTGATATCGGTGCGACCGATTATGTCAAACGACTCCTCATTGAGCAGAGTGAAAAGGATAAGGCAGTGCTCCTTATTTCAGAGGATCTAGAAGACCTTCTTTCCATGACGGACCGCATCATAGTAATGCACGGAGGTGAAATCATGGGCGTTGTCAATCCGAGTGAAACAACGCGTGAAGAAATCGGCCTGATGATGGCCGGCAAAAGAAAGGTAGATCTTCATGAAGCTTAAACTGATGGGAAGTTGGGAGATCAAAAAAACAAATACCAGCTCGGCCCTAAAGAAGTTCGGCATCTCCGTGACCTCCATTGTGCTGGGTCTTCTCTTTGCGGGACTCTTTGTGCTGATGACTGGAAAAGACCCGTTGCAGCTCTATAGTGAGATTTTTCAATCCTCCGTTGGCTCAATCTATGGCCTCAGCGAAACGCTCGTAGAAATGATTCCTCTTGCACTTTGCTCGCTTGGGGTTTCATTAGCTTTCCGCATGCAATTATGGAACATCGGGGCGGAAGGTCAATTTTATATGGGCGCTTTCGGGGCAACCTATTTCGCGTTGTTCTTTTCGGACCTGCCAAAACTCATCATGCTTCCACTCATGTTGATAGCAGGCTTTATTTGCGGCGGGCTTTGGGCTTTAATTCCGGCAATCCCGAAGGCGTTCTGGAATGTCAACGAAACCATCAGCTCTCTCTTGCTGAACTATGTGGCTTATTTTTGGATGGCCTATCTTGTTTATGGTCCTTGGAAAGACCCTAAAGGAAACAATTTCCCTCTCACGAAAGCATTTCCCGATAGCGCGACCATTCCTGTTTTCGGCAACACCCGGATTAGCTACGCCATCTTTCTGGTGTTGATCATTGCTGTAGTGCTGTTCTTCCTGATCAAATATTCCAAGTGGGGCTATGAGATCTCAGTCAGCGGTTCCAGTCGTAAGGCCGCCGACTATGCAGGGATGAGCTATGTGAAAAATGTCTTGATGGTGATGTCTTTAAGTGGGGCTATAGCAGGAATGGCTGGAATGGCAGAGGTATCAGGCGTGCTTCACCGGTTGCAGCAGACGATTTCTCCCGGCTATGGCTACACCGCCATACTCATTGCTCTCCTTGCTCGGCTGAATCCCTTTAGTATCGTGCTCGTATCCTTTCTGATGGGCGGGTTGCTGGTGGGAGGCTTCAGCCTGCAGACCTCTGGTTTTCCGTCGAGTATGGTGTCGATGTTTCAAGGCTCGATTCTGTTTTTCGTACTGGCAGGCGAAATCTTTAACAATTACCGTTTGGTAAGAAAGAAGGCATAACGGTATGGATTTAAACTATATAATCGCCATTCTTGCAGCCGGAGTTGTGGCAGGTACTCCGATTTTATATGCTTCTCTTGGTGAAGTCGTTGCCGAGCGTGCCGGCATCCTGAACTTAGGCGTTGAAGGTATGATGCTCGTGGGAGCGGTCAGCGCTTTTTACGTGGGTACTTTTACAGATAGCAAATGGCTCGGTTTGTTAGTCGCTCTAATCGCGGGAGGACTTATGGCGCTAATTCATGCGGTTATCACGATCGGTTTCCGGGCGAGCCAGGTAGCGAGCGGTCTGGCCTTAACTATTTTCGGTACAGGCCTGTCCGCTTACCTTGGACGCAGCTTGGTTGGAATTCCGCCCACTTCGACTTTTAAGGCTGTTGCCGTTCCGGGTCTCTCCCAACTTCCTGTCATTGGTAAAATTTTTTTTGATCAGGATATTATGGTTTATCTCAGCGTGATTCTGGTTGTCATACTATGGTTCGTCTTTTACAAGACAAAAGCGGGGCTTCTGCTCAGGGCTGTGGGCGAAAATCCATCAGCAGTGGACGCTCTGGGACACAACATCTTTTTGGTCCGGTATGCCGCGGTTATTATTGGAGGTATGCTCGCTGGCGCGGGTGGTGCCTATTTATCACTAGCCTATTCTCCTTCTTGGATTGAAAATATGACTGCCGGTCGTGGTTGGATTGCGGTCGCACTTGTAATTTTTGCCGTTTGGGATCCGCGCCGTGCCCTGCTGGGTGCGTGGTTGTTCGGCGTCATTGCCTCATTAGGTCTGCATCTTCAAGCCCTGGGTGTCATGATTCCGTCCAATTTCTTACAGATGCTGCCATATGTTTTTACATTCATAGTCTTGGTTCTCACTACACGGGAAACAAAAAACAGGCGTTCGGGAACACCTGCTGCGCTTGGAATTCCGTATTCGCGCGAAGAACGCTGATAGAAATGTTTTGAGATCATAATGGGTAAAGGAGTGTGGGTCGTGCGAACCTACGAAGAAATTAAGACTGTGCTTGAAGCCGGATTAAGTATCATAGATTGTGATTTAAAGTTGGAAAATGTTCAGCTAGTGAACGTCTATTCAGCTCAGATTTATCCAAGTAATATCTACATTAAAGGAAAACGAATTGTTTCAATTGATCCCTTGGCTGAATTAAAAGCTAAAAAGACCTTAGATTGTGGCGGCATGTATGCGGTTCCAGGTTTTATCGACGGGCATATGCACTTTGAAACGACTCTTCTTTCGCCTGAGGCCCTGGCGGATGTCCTTGTACCACACGGTACGACAACGATTATGGCTGATCTCATGGAGATAGCGAACGTCGCAGGACTTAACGGTGTAAAAGTATTGGTCGATTCCATTGCGGATCTACCTTACCGAACCTTTATTCAGGTTTCTTCTCGAGTACCTACCGCACCGGGCCTGGAGACTACGGGCGGGATACTTGGTCTAGCTGAAGTAGAAGAAATGCTCGATTGGAAAGAAAGTATCAGTCTGGGTGAATTAGATCCTTCCAAGGTCCTATTTATTAAAGAAGAATATCTCAAAAAAATTGCGGGGGCTTTACAACGACGAAAGGTCGTTAATGGTCATGCTATTGGCCGTTCGGGACAAGAACTAAACGTTTATGCCAGTGCAGGAATGTCTGACGATCATGAGTGTGTCACTTATGAACATCTTCTAGAAAGAGTACAATTAGGAATAACTGTGATGCTTCGAGAGGGCAGTACAGAACGTAATGTCGAGGAACTTATTAAAGGGGTTCTCAAGCACGGCTTAAGCCATGAACATTTAATTTTTTGCACGGATGACAAGCATGCTATCGATATCCGTGAAGAAGGTCACATCAATTATAATGTGAATAAAGCGATTTCGTTAGGAATGCCGCCGATTCAGGCTATCCAAATGGCAACCCTGAATTCCGCGAGACATTTCCGTCTAGAAGACGAGATTGGAAGTATTACTCCGGGCCGGTTGGCGGATATCCTTCTCGTTAAAGACTTAACCGAAATAACTCCGATCAAAGTTATTTATGAGGGGAAGGTTGTCGCAGACAACGGTCATCTCGTCGCAGCAAGTAAGCAAAGGAACTACCCTGCTTGGATCAAAGAGACCATTAAACTTAAGTCACCTGTCAAGGCTGAGTCATTTGTTCTACCAACCCAAAGTCAGGGGACGACAACCCGTGTGAACGTGATACGAATTTATGATGACCAAATTATCAATGAGTGGGACGATGAGGAACTAACAATAGCTAACGGACAAATCCTCAATAACTTAGAAAAGGATATTCTTAAATTAGCTGTTGTTGAACGTTATGGTAAGACCGGAGGAGTTGGAATTGGTTTTGTTAAGGGATTCCGCTTGAAAGCAGGAGCTTTAGCTACATCCATGTCTCACGACCATCACAATATCGTCTGCGTCGGTACTAATGATGAAGATATGGCTTGTGCCGCAAATGCGATCCACGCGCTGCAAGGTGGTATGGTTGTCGTCAATAAAGGGCAGATCATAGGGAAAATGGAACTCCCTATCGGTGGCTTAATGAGTGAGAACCCAGCTGGGATCGTACTTAAAGAGCTTGAAGAGGTTAACGCGTCAGCTCGACAGTTGGGATGCCCCCTGCCGTCCCCGTTCATGACTCTTTGCTTTATTTCGTTACCTACAGTGCCTAAGCTGGGACTGACAGATTTAGGGCTAGTCGATGTGCTTAATCACAAGCTGGTTGATGTAGAAGTGAAGTCGGCTATCTCATAAGTGACACACCACCATATGAAAAAGTAGGGTCTTGAAAATCAGTATCTGATGGATTGAGGGATTTACTTGAACAAACGATATCAGCTGTGGGAAGTTGGCAGGCAGCTTACGGCGACAGCGCAGGGGAAACTAAAAGCTGATTTAGTGATTAAAGACGGCACGTTGGTCAATGTTTTTACAGGAGAGGTTCAGACAAACATTGATGTTGCCGTAAAATCCGGACGTATTGCGCTTGTCGGTGATGCTGCGCAAACCGTTGGTGAAGAAACGGTTATTATTGACGCACAAGGGATGTATCTGGTACCTGGGTTTATTGACGCTCATCTGCATGTAGAAAGCAGCCTGATGACTGTAGGGGAGTATGCAAAAGCGACGATTCCCCATGGAACATCTTCTATAGTTATGGACCCCCATGAGATTGTCAATGTCGTTGGTCTGGACGGCATGGTCGCTATGATGAAAGACGGGGCGGCAACACCACTGCACGTTTTTACAACCATACCGTCCTGCGTTCCTGCGTCGCCTGGCCTTGAAAATACAGGCAGTACAATAACGTCACAGGATATTCAAAACACGCTGAACTGGGAAGGCATTGTGGGACTTGGCGAAATGATGAATTTTGTTGGTATTTTGAGCGGTGATCCGCAAACCTGCGAAAAGGTGGAGAAAACGCTTGAGGCGGGCCAGACGGTAACAGGCCATTTCCCGCTGACGGATACAGGCGCTATGTTAAACGCTTATATTGCGGCAGGAATCAGCTGCTGCCATGAATCGACGAGTGCGCGGGAAGCTCTCGCCAAAATGCGCCTTGGCATGTATGCGATGATCAGAGAAGGCTCGGCCTGGGATGATCTGCCTGAGGTCATCAAAGCTATTACGGAGCAGAAGATTGATACTAGGCTGGCTGTGCTTGTTTCTGATGATCTTCATGCAGACACTCTTTTAAAGCACGGGCACATGGATTATATTATTCGCCTCGCAATTTCCAAGGGTGTGCGACCTGTGACGGCGATTCAGATGGCAACCCTCAACGCAGCCTGCTGCTTTGGTATGGAACGCGATATCGGTTCGATTTCACCGAGTCGTTTTGCTGATATCAACATTTTGAGCGATTTAGCTCAGGTCAAGGTTGAAAAAGTGATCATCAATGGGGAGCTCGTGGCGGAACAGGGCAGCCTCACAGTGCCTGTCGGAGACTATGTATACCCAGAGCAGTTTAAAACTTCGGTGAAAATTACCCGAAAGTTTTTACCGAGCGATTTTTTTGTGAAAGCACCTCTCGTTACGGATACTGCAAGGATAAGGGTGATCGGCGTTCATGACTCAAGTGTGCTAACAACTGAGATGGTAGAAGTCTTGCCGGTTAGAAATGGAAAAGTTGAGCTTACCCCAGCCAAGGACATCTGTAAAGTTGCGGTCATTAATAGGCACAGGTTGGATGGTGGGATGAGCGTTGGTTTTGCTCATGGCTTTGGTCTGAAAAAAGGTGCGGTGGCGTCAACCTATGCGCACGATGCCCACAACTTGATTGTGTTGGGGATGAGTGACACAGAAATGGCTTTGGCAGCGAATAAATTAGTTGAATATTCTGGCGGCATGGTGGCGGTTGAAGGTGAAAAGGTTTTGGCACTTTTGAAAATGCCCATAGCCGGGTTGATGAGCGATTTATCGGCGCAGGAGGTTGCCGATGCGCTCGGTGCCCTTTCCGAGGCGTGGGTAACTCTTGGCTCGCCGCTTGCCTCACCTTTTATGACAATGTCGCTGCTGTCACTTGTTGTGATTCCCGAGATCAGGTTAACGGATAAAGGACTTGTCAATGTTAATAACAATTGCTTTACAACGCTTTTTATAGAATAAAACGTTCGCAACAAGATGAGAATGAACTATTTGCTAGGAAAGAGTGGTAAGGATGCTAGGTGAAAAAGTTCGTGCTAAAAGAATGGAGAAACAACTGACGCTAAAGGATTTAGCGGAAAGGACCGGGGTGACGCAAGGCTTTTTGAGCCAAGTAGAGCGGGACCTTACAGATCCCTCCATCACTTCGTTACGACGGATTGCTCATGCCCTTGATGTACCCATATTTTACTTTTTAATGGATGAAGCTAAATCCAGCCCAGTCGTTAGAAAAAATGAACGTCAAGTTTTGAAATTTCCAGACTCGCATCTTACGTTTGAATTGTTGTCTCCTGATTTAAACAGAAGTTTAGAGATGATGATGGCGCGGTTAGAACCGGGAGCCGTAACCTGTGAAGAACCACTCACTCATCCTGGAGAAGAGAACATCTTGGTTATACAGGGACAGATGAAAATTCAAATTGGGGAAGACATACATATTTTGGCGGAAGGAGACAGCATTTATTACTTCTCGAGTATTCCCCATAAGATATGGAGCATGGGCCAAGAGGATCTGGTCTTCATTTCTGCCATAACCCCGCCGGCCTTTTGATTAAAAATCACAACAAAAGAGAGTGCAAAATAGGGATAACCAATCGGTTATCCCTATTTTGGCGACATATTAACCATTTAACTTCCGGATAAATTATAGTTTGCTACCACCTTTAAGGTGTTCCTCTGCAAATTGAATCATCCGTTTAGTCATTTGGCCACCTACCGAGCCGTTTTCCCGACTCGTACGGTCACCACCGAGTTGAAGCCCCATTTCGTTAGCCACCTCATACTTGAATTGATCCAACTGTGGTGCAGCTCCTTGAGATGCTGGTGTATTAGTATTTCTTTCTCCTGCCATGGTTTGTGTCCTCCTTATGATGCGTAATTAATTTTCTGCATTTAAATGCCTGAACCTATCTTAACCAAATAGCGATACTTAACACTGGTAATTTATATCAAGAAAGTTACGGGTACCCTGCAAAATTATCTACCTTGTCGCCAGGCTAGATCAGAAAGACTGATGTTGAAATATTGACAACAGAACAGAAAACACCTATATTATTAATAAAATTGACTATTAAAAAACTTAACTATTAAGCGCCTTAATCATAATCCAAAGATAAACTATAAGCTATTTACTCAGTAACTCTGAAATATATCGTAATTGTACTTTGTTAGTGAAAATGGAATTTAAAAGGCGGTAAAAAAGCATGGATATTGGCAATGGAGAGAGAATATTTGAGACGATGCAAAAATTTCAAAAGATAGCAATGAATACAAAAATGATCGGTGAGATATCGCGGCTCGAATTTGTGATACTGCAGCTGATTAATACCAGTAGCGATGCTAATCAAGGTGTAACTATGACAACTCTGAGTGAGCATTTAAATGTAAGCAAATCTGCAGTCTCTCAAATGATTAATACTCTTGAGGATAAAGATTATGTCGAGCGAACTTCAACAAAAAATGATAGACGAATTGTATATGTTCGATTAACAGAGATTGGAGAGCATAGCTTGGAGAAAGCACTCCAGTCTTTTTTACAGGTTACCAATCAGATCTTTGGCAGAATGGGTGAAGAGGATACAGAGACTTTGCTCGGTCTATTAGATAAGCTTTACTTAATAATGTGTGATTATACTTACAAATAGTTTTTGCTCATGAGAATCGCGAAAACTTTTCTTTTATCACAAGTGAATTAATAAAAGACTTGTTGCAGGATTATGTTGGGATAATTATAGGACTGGAAAAAAGGCTAGAGCTACCGCAAAGGAAATAAATGATAAGACCATCGAAAAAGTCCAGAAAGTTACAGAACCAGTGAAACGTATTAAGCACAACTACATATATTGTTGGGGGACAAATCAACTTGATTAAATTAGCTAAATACCTAAAACCATACTCAGGGATTATTCTATGCGCAGTTGCACTACTATTCGTGCAAGCACTATGTGATCTCGCACTTCCAGACTATATGGCAAACATTGTTAATGATGGTGTAATGCCTGGAAATAATAACTATATTCTCCACACTGGCGGCAGCATGCTCCTAGTAACTCTTCTCGGAACAGTAGCATCAATACTAGTAGGCTATCTAGCAGCATTAGTTGCAGCAGGGACTGCTCGTGATCTTCGTTCAGCAACATTTAAAAAAGTTGCAAACTTTGCCAATGCTGAATTTGATAAATACTCAACAGCCTCTCTTATTACTCGCACCACTAATGACATTACGCAAGTTCAAACAGTCCTAGTAATGATGATACGACTTGTATTTTATGCACCAATCCTAGGAATAGGAGGTATAATCAAAGCAGTATCAAGCAGTCTTTCAATGTCATGGATAATAGGTGTTGCAGTAGTAGCTCTTCTTAGTGTAATGATGATTTTATTTTCCATGGCAATACCAAAATTTAAAATAGTTCAGAATTTAGTTGACCGTCTAAATTCAGTAACCCGTGAAAATATTGAAGGCATGTTAGTTATCCGAGCATTTAATACCCAAGAATTTGAAGTAAATCGCTTCGAAATAGCAAATACTGCTTTAACTGCCACAAATCTATTTGTAAATAGAGTAATGGCAGTAATGATGCCTCTAATGATGTTAATAATGAACATAGTAACTGTCGTAATAGTATGGGTAGGTGCTAAAGAAGTATCATCCTTCAACATGAACATAGGCGACATGATGGCCTTTATGCAATATGCAATCCAAATCATTATGGCATTCTTAATGTTAGCAATGATGTTTATTATGGTTCCAAGAGCAGCTGTATCGGCAGACAGAGTAGCAGAAGTACTTGCTACAGATCCTACTGTATTAGATCCAGAATTTGCTGAACATTTCGGAAGCACTATCGTTTCTGATATAGTATTTAACAATGTCAACTTCCGATACCCAGGAGGCCAAGCAGATGTTCTACACAATATAAACTTCACTGCCAAAGCAGGACAAACAACAGCCATCATAGGCTCAACAGGCAGTGGTAAATCGACAATAGTAAACCTAATAATTCGATTCTACGATACAACCTCTGGACAAATATTAATCGATAATATAGATATTAAAACAGTAACACGCCATGCTCTACGCGCTAGTATAGGTTATGTACCTCAAAAAAGTGTACTTTTCGCAGGTACAATTAAATCCAATTTGTATTATGCGGACAAAAACTCAACCCTATCAAATATCGAAAAAGCAGCTTCAATATCTCAAGCAACAGACTTCATAGCCTCCAAAGAAGATGGTTACGACTCCATAATCGCCCAAGGTGGTACAAATGTATCAGGAGGTCAAAAACAACGCCTTTCAATAGCACGAGCCTTAGTTAAAAATGCACCAATTTATATCTTTGACGATAGTTTCTCAGCCCTAGACTTAAAAACCGATAGAAATCTACGTACAGCTTTAAAAGCTGAAACCCGAGGAAGCACCATCATACTAGTAGCCCAACGGATCAGTACCATTATGGATGCAGAACAAATAGTTGTCTTAGATCATGGCTACATAGTAGGATTAGGTACTCATAACTCACTACTAAAAACATGTCCTGTCTACCAACAAATAGCTCATTCTCAGCTAAGTGAGGAGGAATTAGCACGATGAGTGAGAAAAAGCCAGCAGCAATACCAATGGGCAGGCCAGAAATAGGTTTAGCAGGGCCAAAAGCAAAAGATCCTAAAAAGACTATCCGTACTCTATCTGAATATTTAAAGCCCTACAAACCGCAATTAATATTAGTAATGGCCTTTGCCTTCTTTTCCACTATCTTTTCAATTGTAGGACCAAAACTACTGGGAAAAGTAACAACCAAACTAGTTGAGGGTTTATTGGCTTATTATGGACACACAGGGTTATTAACTGATTTTGATTATATGGGAAGAATAATAGTTTTACTTGTAATTCTCTATATAATATCGTCTGCATGTTCTTATGCGCAGAGTTATATAATGTCCAAAGTATCAATGGATGTAACTTTTAAATTACGGAAAAATATCTCGGAAAAAATGAACCGCATCCCTCTCAACTACTATGATACTCGTACTCATGGGGAAGTACTCTCCCGAATAACAAACGATGTAGATATGGTAAGTCAAACCCTCAATCAAAGTTTAACCCAAATAATAACTTCAGTAACAAGCGTCATCGGTGTCTTAGCAATGATGTTATCCATCAGCATAATTATGACAGTGGCTGCTTTAATTGTTATTCCACTATCTTTAGTAATCGTCGGAGTTATCGTGAAAAGATCTCAGAAATTCTTTAAGGGTCAACAAGAAGCAATGAGTGAACTTAATGGTCATATAGAAGAAATGTATGGTGGACACACTATCGTCCAAGCCTTCAATGGCGAACAAGATTCAGTCGATGTATTCGACGTCATCAACGACAAACTCTATAAATCAGCCTGGAAATCCCAGTTCATCTCAGGCATGATGCAACCGATCATGATGTTCGTAGGTAATATCGGCTATGTGGTAATCAGTATTATCGGAGGGTATCTAGCTGTAAAAAAGATGGTAGACATTGGAGATATTCAAGCATTCATTCAATATATGCGTTCCTTCACCCAACCTATCGCTCAACTGGCTGCAATCTCGAGCAATCTTCAATCAACCGTTGCTGCAGCGGAGCGTGTCTTTGAATTTTTAGAGGAAGACGAAGAGACTCCAGATCTCGCTATAGTAAGTAACGTAAGATTTTCAGGAAATGTATCCTTCCAAAACGTACACTTCGGGTACACTAAAGATAAAATCATCATCAATGACTTTTCAGCCGAAATAAAATCAGGTCAAAAAGTTGCAATAGTAGGTCCAACAGGAGCAGGAAAGACTACCATCGTAAAACTATTAATGCGTTTCTATGATATTAGCAGTGGAAAAATATTATTAGATAACACCAATATTTTCGATTTAACTCGTAACGACCTGCGTGCAACATTTGGCATGGTACTTCAAGAAACCTGGCTCTATAATGCTTCGATTCTTGAAAATATTCGTTATGGTACCTTTGATGCAACAGATGATCAGGTAATCGAAGCAGCGAAATCAGCCCACTGCCACGAATTCATAAGCTCCCTACCAGGTGGCTATAACATGATCCTTAATGAAGAAGCAAGTAATATTTCTCAAGGTCAAAAACAATTATTCACTATAGCACGCGTGCTGTTATCAAACCCTGATATTTTAATTCTCGATGAAGCAACAAGTTCAGTTGACACGCGCACAGAAATATTAATTCAAAAAGCAATGGAAGCCTTAATGAGCAATCGTACAAGCTTTGTAATTGCCCATAGACTATCAACCATTAAAGATTCCGACCTCATCCTAGTAATGAAAGATGGCGATATTCTAGAACAAGGAAATCATACTGAATTACTCTCCAAAGACGGCGTATATGCTGGGCTTTATAACAGTCAATTCTCTGAAGAAGCAGAATAGGAAAAGAGGTTAAAAGCATGAAAAAGAGTCAAAATAGAATATTTATGGGTGTTGCAGCTATCATAATGGTAGGTGTATGCGCGTGGTTTTACTTTTATTATGAGGGTAAAAATTACTTCACAACCGATAATGCCAAGGTAACTGCAAAATTATATACGATATATCCAGAAGGAGCTGGTGGAAAACTATTAAAATTAAACATAGATGAAAAGCAAGCCGTAACCAAGGATGAAATTATAGCAAAATTAGATACTGGAGAGCTAATAAAATCACCAATAACTGGTAAGGTTATTCAATGTGATGTAGTAGAAGATCAAGTAATTCAACCTACAACAGCGGTAGCTGTGATAGCGGCTACCAATAACATGTATGTAGAAGTAAATGTCGAAGAAACAACCATTGCAAAAATTAGAGAAGGTCAGCAAGTAACGGTTCAGTTAGATGCGTTCCCAGGACAAGAATTCAATGCGCATGTTGATCAAATAAGGCAGGTAACTCAAACTGCAATATCTGGCAATCCTACTAGTCTTACAACTAGTGGAACTTACACTAAGGTAATCCAATTAATACCTGTAAGAGTAGTTATAGACGATCCAGTAGATTTAAGTAATCTTATTGGCACTAATTCAACTGTTATATTTAAATTAAGATAAGGATTGGCACAAATTCTACCTTAAGATTTAAACTAAGATAAATAGTCCAGGCACGTGACAAACTCTCATTACCATATTATGGAGTGTAAAGACGATGATGGGAGTTGAAATAAATGAATGGTATGGAACATGGACACCCAGGTCACTGGGGGCATGGAGGATATTACGAACACGGCATGGGATACCCTGGTTATTGGGGTTATAATAATTACCCTATAGACGGATTCTACTCGCCATATTGGGGCTATCAGTATGGCCATCATCATCATCATCATCATGGCTATCATCACTGGTACTAAAAAAGATAAGCCCTTGACCGTATAAGGTCAAGGGTACCATTTTGCTTCCTTCTTACCACCTCATAGAGATGAAGGTTTTGGATATTAAAATCCCCTCCATTATAACAGGAGGGGATTTTAATTTAAATTTTAGGACTGGGCGGCATCAGGAGTAATTGTTGTTCTTGTCCTGACGCCCTTATCGGCTTTGGGCAATCTGATTTCTAGAACACCGCTTTGAAAACTAGCATCAACTGATTCTGCTCGAATGCTCGTTGGTAAAGCAACTGTTCTATTAAAGACTAAATGTTCATTGCCAGTCCAAGCCGACGCAGAAATTGTAACGGAATTCTCCGTTACATTGAGACTGATATCATTTAGGACAGCATCTGATAGATAAGCAGCTACCATTACATCACTTGAGGATTCTGAAATATCAACACTTGGTTGAATCATACCTCTAGAGTAGATACTATTTCCGCTTACATTTTGGCCAAATTGTCCAGCTGACACGCCACACACACAATTTGAGGTTAGTCCATATTGTCCATATTGTCCATATTGTCCATATTGTCCGGATGATATTCCTGAGTAATTATTGGCCAATGTTTGGGTATTCCATTTTTGAGGGTTTACCCACATACCCGAAGAGTTGCTACTTGAATTAAAGGCATTGACATTGGAAGATTGTAAACCATATGTGACAGATGTCCCGGCACCGGAAAAATTGCTTGCGAATGGAGTTAGTCGAATTTGACCCGATTGGCCAGAATATTGATTGGTTTGACTGTTACCTAAATGCATTTTGTTTGCCTCCCAAAATTTGATTTTATACTCACCTAAATTAGTATCTACTAAAATTCAAAAAATATTCAGAAGTAAAAGCAATAACCAAAATCCCGCATTTTTTTATACCTACAAGGAAAAACACTGTAAATACGCCTTGGGGAATTCTGAACGGGGAACCACAGATTACACAGATTACACAGATTACACAGATTAAGAACGATTAGATAGAAACACACAGACAAAGGATAAAGGGGATGGAGAATGTGGAGTTTTATTCTGTGTTAATCTGTGTAATCTGTGGTTGATTAACTGAGTACCTGAATAGTCACAACAATAATGATTCGTAATTCAATTTGTAGGTATAATTTTTCACGGGAATCAAGCTTCGATGTATATGGACATCACGATAATTCACATTTGTAGAGCTTTCATACTAATTAGCATTAGAAAGCGCCTTAATTATCCAGTCCCATCCAGTGATTGACTGAACTCTACCTTTATTATTCTCTAAATCTGCCAATGTGTCACATAGTCGACTTTCAACTGCTGCTAGAGTTTTGAACAACTCATTTTTGAATCCTTTTTCTCTTGTTTCGTCCCAAATCTGTTCAGCAGGATTCAATTCTGGACTATACGGTAGTAGTGGAAATATTTCCATATTTCCGGGTAGTTTTAGACCTTTTGATCTATGCCAAGCGGCATTATCGGCTACCATCAAAATGTATTCATCGGGATATCGCCTGGAAACCTCTTCAAGAAAAATGTTCATACAATCAGTGTTTGCATAGGGCAAAACAAGCGACACCATTTCTCCGTCTTTTGGTGATACAGCTGCGTATGCGTAGGTATATTCTCTTATCCTTTGACAAGGAACAGTAGGACGTACTCCTGAGGGAGCCCAGCAACGCTTTGGCTTATTTATTCTTCCAAATCAGCTTCATCCTGAAACATTAGCCGCAACTTTCTTCTTGTAAATTTTACCAGTTGTTCAATCTTCTCCTTGATTTTTTTTATAAGCACCGAATTCTTCGGGCTTAGATTTGGGGTGTTTGCTTCTCGGCATAATTTTACGCCAACCTTGGCGCTTCAATACTCTATAAATAGTACTGTGGGGCACAGTATGGCCGATCTTTTGTTGATACTCTTGTTTGATTTCATTTACTATAAGCATTTGACCCTTTTCAGCTTCATCTAGGAACGGTTTTAAAAATTCGCTTTCTTCGTTAAGTTTCAAGTTCCGACGATTACCTTCTTTTTTGGTCCATTTGATAGAGTCTAGACCTTCTCTAAAGTAGTTTGTTATTGTGTGAGTTACATTTGATTTGCTGCATTTGAGCATGGTTGCAATTTCTTCTGTTGTTGAACCCTTTTCGGCTCTTATATTTAATATCATGAGTCGTTTTTGTTCCCATGTATTCTTACTTCTCTTTAGTGCTTCCTGTATTTCAACCTTTTGTTCTTCACTAAATGGTTTCTGAGATCTTGCCATAATATGAACACCTACCTTGAGTATATTATACCTCAGATTCCATATTAAGGCAAGTCTTATGGCAAATTAGTATCAGTTATTACGACGACTAAATGGCGACTCCCGTCGGGTCGGCTCCTTCGTCGCCTTTCTCCTCCAAGCATCCTAAAACAGTAAAAAGGACCTTCGCGTTTTATATCGCGAAGACCCTTGAATTTATCAAATATATAATGGCGGAGAAGGTGGGATTCGAACCCACGTGCCCTTGCGGGCAACCGCATTTCGAGTGCGGCGCGTTACGGCCTCTTCGCTACTTCTCCATGTCTAAGTATGTCGGACGCGGCACACTTAAAATCGTCTAGAAAGTATAAAATTAACGCTGTAAATCAGCGCAATCTTTTAAAAAATAATTTCAAAATATCCTTGCATTCATCTTCCAGAATCCCAGCAACTACATCGACTCTATGGTTCCACAGAGTATAGTCTAAGACGTTCATCACCGAACCTGTAGCGCCACCTTTGAGATCCATCGCCCCATAGACAAGTTGCTTGATACGAGACTGCATAATTGCTCCTGCGCACATCGGACAAGGCTCTAAGGTAACATACAGAGTAGCATCTGTCAGTCGCCAACTTCCTAAGGCTTTGGCCGCCCGTTGGATTACTAAGATCTCAGCATGGGCTGTAGGATCATTGTTCTGTTCTCTTTCATTATGCGCTGAAGCGATCACCTGACCGTTATGAACAATAACCGCTCCGATAGGAACTTCCCCTTGTTCAAAGGCCATCTGAGCCTGCTTAAGCGCGAGGTGCATCCAATCTTGATGAAGCATAGTTACCTCGATTATTTGGTGACCCCGGGAGGAGTCGAACCTCCGCAAGACAGGGTTTAGGAAACCCCCGCTCTATCCACCTGAGCTACGAGGCCTTAGTGGAAATCATAAAGAAATAAATGGTGCGTCCGGAGGGATTCGAACCCCCGACATTCAGATTCGAAGTCTGACGCTCTATCCAGCTGAACTACGAACGCATATTGTTTTATTATGGCGGAGGGGGTGGGATTCGAACCCACGGACCCCTTACGAAGTCACCGGTTTTCAAGACCGGGTCCTTAAACCACTCGAACACCCCTCCAAGTAAAACAACCGAATAAAAGCATATCATATAAATCGAATAAATACAACTGTATTTCATCCAAATTAACGGAAATATTTAGAATTTATTAAAATTGGAAAATATTAACCTGTTATCCGATATATTCAACGCCCATATAAGGCTGAAGTGCTTTAGGAACACGCACCTTACCATCAGCATCCTGATAATTTTCCATAATAGCAGCAACCGTACGTCCAATTGCCAATCCGCTGCCATTTAAGGTGTGAACATACTCTGGCTTTTCCTTAAGGCCTCTCCGGAATCGGATATTAGCCCTACGAGCTTGAAAATCTTCAAAGTTACTGCAAGAAGAGATCTCTCGATAGGTATTAAAGCTGGGCAACCACACTTCCAAGTCATATGTCTTAGCTGAGGTAAACCCAAGATCACCTGTTGATAACGCCATAACACGATAAGGAAGTTCTAATTCTTGAAGAATACTTTCTGCATCTCTAGTCAATAATTCGAGTTCTTCATAAGAATTCTCAGGGAGAGAAAATTTAACAAGTTCCACCTTATTAAATTGATGTTGGCGAATTAGTCCCCGAGTATCTCTTCCTGCTGAACCGGCTTCAGAACGAAAACATGAACTATAGGCACAGTGGCGAATCGGCAATATACTGCCATCCAAAATTTCTTCACGATAAAGGTTTGTTACAGGCACTTCTGCTGTAGGAATCAAAAAATAATCCGTTCCGACAACTTTAAAGGCATCTTCCTCAAATTTTGGAAGTTGACCAGTACCGATCATTGAAGTGCGATTAACCAAGTACGGCGGAAGTATTTCCAGGTACCCCTTTGAGGTGTGCCGATCAAGCATGAACGATATAAGGGAACGTTCAAGCTTAGCACCTAACCCTTTGTAGAAAGTAAAACGTGCACCTGTAACTTTTGCAGCTCTGATAAAATCAAAAATATCCAATTTCTCGCCGATTTCATAATGCGCCTTTGGCTCAAAATCGAAAACACGAGGAATTCCCCATGTGCGTACTTGAACGTTGGAACTTTCGTCTGAACCAACCGGCACAGAGACGTGAGGGATGTTAGGAATCTCATAGAGGACTCTTTCCATCTCTTGAATAATGTCCGTAGACTTCTGTTCCAAATCTTTAATCGTTTGACCGACTTCACGCATTTCTAAAACGAGTCTTTCAGCATCTTCCCCGATTTTTTTAAGGCGACCGACTTCTTCAGAAACAGTATTGCGACGAGCCTTTAATGTCTCAATTTCAAAAAGTAATTTGCGTCTTTCTTCTTCTTGTTTTAAAAAGTGGTCAAGACTAATCGAAACGTGACGTTTTTCCAATGCGTCTTTAACCACTTCGGGGTTATTACGTACAAACTTGAGATCCAACATGCTAAAAAACCCTCCCATGCCTAGAGCACATTCTTATTTCGCCCAATGTTCATCGATCATGTCCAAGAAATATTTATGGACCCGTTGGTCTGAGGTAAGTTCCGGATGAAATGCACTGGCCAATAAATTTCCTTGTCGTGCAAAAACAATCTTGCCTTCATATTCTGCCAGAATGCCTACATTAGGAGCAACTTCCCTAAGGTAAGGTGCTCTAATAAATACTGCACGCAACGAATTAGAACCCATGGCAGGTACGAAAAGATCCGTTTCAAAACTTGCCACTTGCCTTCCGAAGGCATTTCGTTCAACCACCGTATCCATAAGGTTTAATGAATATTGATCACTGTTAATTATAGTTTTACTGAGTAAGATCATACCGGCACAAGTTCCAAAAATAGGTAAATCTTTAGTACCAAGCTCTTTAATTTTTTCTCCCATTTCGTCGGTCTTCAGAAGTTTACCAATAGTCGTACTTTCCCCACCAGGGATTATTAGACCATGGATTCCTTCAAGATCACTTGTTTTACGTACTTCGACAACATCGCAACCCAATTGCTCTAGAACCTGCCGGTGCTCGCGGAAAGCACCTTGCAGTGCCAAAACGCCAACACACTTTCTCATTTTTACCAACCCCGTTCTTGCATTCGTTGAGAATCAGTCAATGTAGAAATTTCAATGCCAGACATAGGTTGTCCTAAATCTTTGGAAATCTCCGCCAGTAGCTTCGCGTCCTTATAGTGGGTTGTTGCTAAAACTATTGCCTTAGCACGCGCTTTGGGATTACCGGATTTAAAGATTCCGGATCCGACAAAAATTCCATCCACTCCGAGATGCATCATCAAGGCAGCATCAGCCGGCGTGGCTATTCCACCTGCGGCGAAGTTAACAACCGGAAGTTTTCCGTGCTCAGCTACATATAGAACTAAATCAAAGGGAGCACCCATATTTTTGGCAGCTGACATAAGCTCTTCTTTAGGCATCAAAGTTAAAGAACGTATTTCACTCATTACGGTACGCATATGCCGTACGGCTTCAACAACGTTACCTGTGCCGGGTTCTCCTTTGGTACGAATCATTGCGGCCCCTTCACCGATTCGTCGTAACGCTTCCCCTAAATTACGGCACCCACAAACGAAGGGCACTTTAAAGTCATGTTTATTAATATGATAAGAATCATCAGCAGGTGTTAATACTTCAGATTCATCTATGTAATCAGCACCTAAAGATTCTAAAATTTGAGCTTCTACAAAATGCCCTATGCGGGCTTTAGCCATAACGGGAATAGATACGACTGCCATAATACTCTGAATAATTGTAGGATCTGCCATCCGAGCGACCCCACCTTCTGCCCTAATATCCGAAGGAACACGCTCCAAAGCCATTACAGCACACGCTCCAGCTTCTTCTGCGATTATAGCCTGTTCAGGAGTCGTTACATCCATAATAACGCCACCTTTAAGCATTTCCGCCAATCCTGTTTTAACTTTCAATGAAGCAATATCAGTCATAAATATTTCCTCCTCAATTTATACAACTATCCTATTAAGTCCACCGAAACCTCAATATTTAGCTTCAGCTGAACGGGTCCACTTAGTTGACTTTACCATCATAAAAAACAAAAATTTACCTCAGATAAAGTTTCAAACCCATCTAAAGTTTTAGTCACATGTGTACCACCCTAGATAACTTCTATCTGACATCTATCCTCTGATCATTGACTTCTGTTAAAGTACCACCTAGCGCGAAATTTGTCAATTTAATCCTCATCTTCAGAGTCCTCCAATCCTTCCGAATCCTCAGAGTCTTCGATTCCTTCTTCATCTTTCATTAAAACCTTGGCCATCGCAACAACCGTGCTGGCACCGGTTCGCATAGCTAAAACCCCTTGCGCTGAACGGCCTTGATTAGAAATACTAGAAACTTGAAGCCGGAGCATGATTCCGGTATTTGTGATGACCATCAGTTGATCTTCCACTTGAACGACTTTAATTCCAATCAGTGTACCGGTTTTTGTATTCAATTTCATAACAATGATTCCTTTGCCGCCTCGCCCTTGAACACGGAATTCCTTAAGATCGGTACGCTTGGCAAAACCATTTTCACTCATAGTCAAAAGTTCGCCCTCATCACCGATCACATCCATTCCAACAACCTCGTCATTTTCTCCAAGGCTTATTCCTTTCACCCCGCGCGCCGTACGTCCCATATACCTCACATCAGCTTCAGCAAAACGAATCGCAATTCCATTTTTTGTGGCAAGCAGAATATCATCCAATCCTTGGGTTAGCTTGACACCGATAAGCTCATCTCCCTCATCGAGGGTTAAAGCAATTAATCCATCACGTCGTGAAGAATCATATTCTTGCAACGCTGTTTTCTTCATAATCCCTTTTTTTGTTGCAGTGATCAAAAAGAAATCGGAACTATAATCTTTGATAGCCATAACTGCTGTAATCATTTCGTCTTGGCTTAAATTCAAAAGATTGATAACTGCTGTTCCTTTGCCAGTCCGACTGGCTTCCGGAACTTCGAAGGCTTTCAAACGATATACTTTTCCTTGGGACGTGAAGAAAAGTATGTAGTGATGCGTAGTCGTGGTAAAAAGATGTTCCACAAAATCCTGTTCTTTGGTAGCCATCCCATGAACGCCCTTGCCGCCGCGGTTCTGGCTCTTATAAGTACTCAAAGGCAACCGCTTAATATACCCATAATGAGTTACGGTAATAACTACGTCTTCGACAGCAATAAGATCTTCAATATCCATCTTGCTGACATCAACCGTAATGCGTGTCCGACGGTCATCTCCAAATTTGTGATTAATCTCGGTCAGTTCGGTCTTAATAATTCCAATAACCATACTTTCTGAAGCAAGAACCGCCTTCAGATAGGCTATGGTATTCATCAGTTCTTGATATTGATTTTCCAATTTCTCGCGTTCTAATCCTGTCAGACGCTTTAACCTCATATCGACAATAGCTTGGGCCTGTTTATCGCTTAATCCAAAACGAATCGTAAGGTTTTCTTTGGCAGTCGATTCATCTGCGGAAGAACGAATAGTTTCAATGACCTCATCGATATGGTCGAGGGCAATGCGCAATCCTTCGATAATGTGCGCTTCTGCCTCCGCTTTATTGAGTTCAAATCGAGTTCTCCGAACAATAACGTCCTTTTGATGTTCAATAAAATAATGAATCATATCTTTAAGGGTGAGAGTCTTCGGCTGGCCATTCACAAGAGCCAGCATATTTACACCAAACGTTTCTTCCATTTGAGTATGTTTATAGAGTTGGTTCAAAATGACTTGCGGATTGACGTCACGCCTTAGCTCAACGACAATACGCATTCCTGATCGATCCGATTCATCTCTCAAATCGGTAATTCCATCGAGTTTCTTATCACGCACGAGTTCAGCTATTTTCTCAACCATTCTGGCTTTATTGACCATAAACGGAATTTCTGTGACAACAATTCGATTTTTACCGTTTTTTTCCATAGGTTCGATATATGCTTTGGCCCGTGTTTTAATCGAACCTCTTCCTGTTGTATAGGCAGACCTAATCCCTTCATAACCCATAATTGTTCCACCAGTCGGAAAGTCGGGACCTTTGACATAGTTCATTAATTCATCAATCGATAACTCTGGGTCATCAAGTAGGGCAACGGTCGCTTCGATAACCTCTTTTAAATTATGAGGAGGAATATTTGTTGCCATTCCAACGGCAATCCCCGATGAACCATTAACAAGCAAATTTGGAAATTTAGAAGGTAATACTTTGGGTTCATCTTGTTTCTCATCATAGTTAGGGGTAAAATCGACGGTATCTTTATCAATATCAGCCAACATATATGACGCAATTTTCGCCATGCGCAGCTCAGTATAACGCATAGCAGCTGCAGAGTCTCCGTCAATAGAACCAAAGTTTCCATGTCCGTCAATGAGCGGATAACGACTAGCCCAGTCCTGCTCCATCCGTACCACGGCGTCATAAATTGAACTATCCCCATGAGGGTGAAATTGACCCATACAGTCCCCAACAAGACGTGCTGATTTACTATAAGGTTTGTTAGGGGTCAAACCCATCTCATGAAGGGTAAATAAGATTCTGCGATGCACTGGTTTGAGCCCATCTCGAACATCGGGTAAAGCGCGGCTAACGATAACGCTCATCGAATATTCAATAAACGATTTTTGCATTTCATCTGCAATCTCAATGGGAAGAACTTTTCCTCCCAGTATTTCTTCCGACATGAATGAGCACTCCTTTAAGCATCGATATTACGTGCATCTTTAGCATGGAGATTAATAAAGTCACGACGCGGTTCGACTTTATCTCCCATCAAGACCGTAAACATTTCTTCAGACCTAATGGCGTCTTCTATCGTCACTTGCAAAATTGTCCGCTTGGCAGGATCCATCGTTGTTTCCCACAATTGCTCTGGATTCATTTCGCCCAAACCTTTATAGCGCTGAAGCTCAACTTTATCTCGACCAATTTTTTCAAGAATATTGTTAAGATCGTTATCCGTATAAGCATATTGAATCTCTTTACCCTTCTTAACTTTAAAGAGAGGGGGTTGGGCAATATAAACATAATGATTCTCAATCAAAGGCCTCATATAGCGATAGAAAAAAGTTAATAAGAGAGTCCGTATATGAGCACCATCCACGTCAGCATCTGTCATAATTATCAGCTTATGATAACGCGCTTTTTCTATGTCAAAATCATCAGATATTCCAGTTCCCATTGCGGTAATCATCGCTCGAATTTCTACATTTTCCAATATTTTATCGAGTCTAGCCTTTTCTACATTGAGAATTTTTCCACGTAAAGGCAAGATAGCCTGAAATCGTCGATCACGTCCTTGTTTAGCAGAACCGCCGGCACTGTCCCCCTCAACGAGGTACATTTCACACAGATCCGGTTCTTTCCAAGTACAATCTGCCAGTTTACCAGGAAGGGAGGTTCCCTCCAAGGCACTCTTGCGGCGCGTCAATTCCCTTGCTTTACGAGCAGCGTCACGTGCCCTGGCTGCTTGAACAGACTTATCAATAAATTTTCTGGCTATTGCTGGATTTTCTTCCAAAAAAGTACTTAACCCTTCTCCTGTTGCCGAGTCTACAATCCCTCGTATTTCGCTGTTTCCAAGTTTCGTCTTTGTTTGCCCTTCAAACTGGGGGTCGGGCACTTTCACAGAAATCACGGCGGTTAATCCTTCCCGGATGTCATCTCCGGTCAGATTGGAATCAGCTGCTTTAATTATATTGGTTTTACGAGCGTAATCATTAACCACTCGTGTCAAAGCAGATTTAAAACCCGCCTCATGGGTTCCCCCTTCTTGGGTATTGATATTATTGGCATAGGAAAACAGATTTTCCGCATAACTGTCATTATACTGCATACAGACTTCAACTTGAACATTATCCTTAACTGTTTCAATGAATATTGGTTGGGGATGTAAGCAATCTTTGTTTTTATTTAGATAACGTACAAAATCCTGAATACCACCTGTATGTAAAAACGTTTCTTTTACGTTAGTCCGCACATCTGTTAAATTAATTGTTACACTTTTATTTAAAAAAGACAATTCTCTAAGACGATGAGCCAGAATATTACAATCATAGACTGTCTCTTCGAAAATCTCTGGATCAGGGATAAAGGATATTTTTGTTCCATTAAGCTCAGTTACTCCGATATTAACTAATTCTGTGGTTGGTTTTCCAATGGCATATTCCTGATGGTAAATATGGCCTCCTTTAGAAACCTCGACAACTAACCATTTTGACAAGGCATTCACAACACTTAAACCTACTCCATGAAGCCCACCCGAAACTTTATAGGCGCTCTCACTTCCGCCAAATTTACCACCGGCGTGTAGTACCGTCAAAGCGACTTCTACAGCAGGTTTTCCCGTTTTAGGATGTATATCTACAGGGATACCTCGGCCATTATCTATAACAGTAATGCTATTATCCACATGAATAAAAACATCAATTTGATCACAAAAACCTGCTAATGCTTCATCAATGCTGTTATCGACAATTTCATAAACAAGATGATGGAGGCCCCTGCTACTCGTCGTACCTATATACATGCCAGGACGCTTACGAACAGCTTCTAAGCCTTCAAGAACTTCGATTTGCCCTGCATTGTAATTGTCACTTGGATCTTGATGATGTATATCTGTATTCTCTTGCAAAGTTGCTTCCTCCCAAAAAATGCCTTCAATCTTATTATTATACACTAAATAGTTAACTGATTCAATTAATCAGAAAACATAGTCAATACTTAAAGTTTTGGGCTATAAATTTAAAATTTCGCATGCCTTAAGCGCCCTGCGTCACACAACACAATCTCTATGTAAGTAGACCAGTAAACTCTAATAAAGCGCAGATCCCAAATACAAACGGTTCAAATGAAATATGTAGTCTCTGAAAACCCCCGTTATCCAACCCTAATACTCACTCTCTTCAGAGTATTTCTAGACGTTCCAAGCCTAGGACGCAATATCTTCAAGCAACATCGGTTGTCAAGTCAGCTTGATGCAAGTCAAGAACCGTCCCCGACTTGCACGTTTCTCCGTTCCAACCCCGAAGCCCGGGACGCAGTGTCAGACAAGCGCGACGTCTTTACGTAAGCAGTCTAGCAAACTTCCGTTCAAGCGACCGACCCCAGAGACGGGGCAGAGCACACGATGTGCGCTGCCGACAATGCGCCAAGGTCCCCTCTCGCCATCCTGCAAGAAGGTTAATACGTGCGAAGACAGTGTCTTCGGGCTACAGGGACACTAGACCATCCATGGTCGTCGGATGGCGGTTTTGGCACGATAGTCTCCAGTGGAGAGTATCGCCGAAGCCGCGATCCTGAAAGGAATACTTTCCGGCGTAGGATGCACCCCGCTCCCAAAAGCAAGAGCTTGAACGGTTAGTTTGCTCTGCGTCGTAAGCACCGAGTGGTTGTATGACACAAGTATGTCTCTGCGTCGTAAGCACCAAGCGCTTGTCTGACACAAGTCCTCGCACAAGTCCTTCACACAAGCCCCCCCATATTAAAAGAAGAACGCTTATATAAAGTTGTTGAAGAAATCGGCGATAAATAATATCCATTATTTGTTATAATTAATGTTTTTTCTTTTCCAGCTTCTGCAACATAATTCAGCTTTTCATGATCAAGGTTAGTTATTAATTTATCGTTAATATGACTTTTTGCCGTCGTTTCTAAATCAATTATAGCAATTACTTTATCTTTTTTAATAAGAACATCACCACCAAGGTGCAAGTACATTTACAAATTCCTCCTTATATGACCTTTTTCAACATGATAAAGTGCGCCTGAATCTAGGTGCGTTTCAGCACTTGTCATCGTTATTAAAGTCTGAATTCGAGATGACTCGATAAACTTTATTAAGTAGTCTCTCCTAAATCGATCCAATTCAGACAACACGTCATCAAGTAAAAGTAGCGGGTATTCACCTTTTTCCTGCTTTATTAGTTCCAATTCAGCAAGTTTTAAACTCAAAACTAAAGAACGCTGTTGTCCTTGGGAAGCATAAAGACGTGCAGGTTTATCATCAAGTAAAATCTGAACATCATCACGATGTGGTCCAATCAACACCATCTGGCGTTCAATTTCTTGTTCTAGTTTCTCGTGAAGTAATTGAGGAAATTGTGAAATAGCATCGTTAGCATTTTTCTTACCTAAAGCAATATAAATTGTCTGCATCGTTTCTTTTTGAGAGGTGAGATTTGTATAGATCTGATTCGCTTTTTCCTGTAAACGCTTTGTCAAGTCTAAACGATTACAAATTATTTTTTTTCCCAATTCAATAATCTGGTCATTCCATAACTGTAATTGAGAATATTTAGAAGACTTAGAAACAGATGATTTTAGTAAAGCACTTTTTTGCTGAACTACTTTGTTATACGCATTAAGTATACCCACATGTCCAGGGTGCATTTGGGCAATGTGTAAGTCTAAAAATCTTCTTCTTTCTAAAGGTCCTCCTTTAATCATTACAAGGTCATCCGGAGAAAAGAAAATTACGTTAATTGTACCAACAAAGTCAGATAAACGTTGACAGGGAACTTGGTTTACCTTAACCATTTTCTTTTTATCTCGATAATGACTCTCTAAATAAACTTTATGGTGAGCTAATAAAAAATCACCATAAAGATGAAATTCAGTTTGCTCCCAACGCAAGAGTTCTTGTTCTCGTTGTACTCTATAAGACTTTCCTGTCAAAAGATAATAAATTCCCTCGAGAACGTTTGTTTTTCCCTGACCATTATTTCCTACGAAAATATTAGTTCCTGGCATGAATTGAACTGTTTCATCTTGATAATTACGAAAATTTTGTAGGTGAAAATTATTTATCATCATAATTTTTATTTAAGACGTTCTAACCGGTAAAACAAGATACAGATAGTTTGGATTGTCTAAGGGTCTCATAACTCCCGGGCTAAAAGGCCCGGAAAGTTCAAATATAATATAATCACTGTCAATTACTTTCAAAGCATCAATAAGAAATTTAGCATTGAACGCAATTATTACATCTTTTCCTTCCATTTCTATGTTTATCTGTTCCGCTATCTTGCCTAATTCCGACGTTTGATCAATTCTTAACTCATTTTTTTCTACATTTATCCTAATAATATTAGCACCGCTTTTATCCCGGGAAAGTAATGAGGCCCGTTCAACAGCTTCTAAAAAGCTTTTTACAGATAGATTAACTTTAGTTTCACATGTTTGAGGTATAACTTGTTTGTAATTTGGAAATTGACCTTCAATGAGACGAGAAACCAAATAGATAGTCCCAAATTGAAATACTACTTGAGTTTCACTGGAACTAATTTTTAAAACCTCATCCTCATCATGCAATAAACGATATATTTCAGATAAAGTTTTAGCAGGTATAATGCCACTAAACTGCGATTCTTCTTGATTAGGTATTTTAGCAATGCTATAGGCCAAGCGATGTGTATCGGTTGCTACTAAACGAATACTTGATCCTTCAATCTGTAATAGAGTTCCAGTAAAGACAGGACGATTTTCTTCTATAGCACAAGAAAACACGGTCTGTCTAATCATATTTTTAAAAATTATAGTAGGTAAAGTAAATGATATTGGATCTATCAGGTCTGGTAGTAAAGGAAATTCTTCCGGATCATAACCATTTAAAACAATTTCCGATTGCTCATAGCAAATAGTAATCGTCTTGTCTCTTTCTTCTAAAGTAATCATTGTATCCGGTAATTTACGAACAACCTCCGTGAATAGTTTAGCGGGTACAACCATTGTTCCATCTTCAGTAACTTGAGCTGGCACTTCACAACGAATCCCCATTTCAAGATCAGTCGCTGCAAATTGTAAAGACTGTTGTTCGGCTATGATTAAAATTCCTTGAAGAACCGATAAGGTGTTTTTACTAGATACAGCCCGTTGAACAGAATTTACACCGGAAAGCAGTGCATCTTTTGAGCAGAAGATTTTCATATGAATCGAATCCTCCTAAAAATTTTATCCTCATAGTTCTAAATTCCTTGATTAATAATAAGATAATAAAATAGTAGTTATAGTAGTATTGCGTGTCAACAAGTGGATAAGTGAACCAACAGTGCTAAAATACTGATAAAAACACTGTTGAAAAAGGTGTGGACAAATGAATTAAGGTTATCCACATGTCCACAAGTAATAATTAACGTTTAAGTTGTCAAGAAAATATAAACAGGTTATCCACATTATCTTTTCTTATTAATCGGATTGAATTCGTTGAATCATTTCATTTATTTTTTTTTCTAATTGTGGATCATCACGTAATGCTTGCGAAATTTTATCATGAGCATGCATTACGGTGGTATGATCTCTCCCGCCAAATTCATCTCCAATCTTTGGTAAAGAAGAATCTGTGAGTTGGCGCGACAGATACATTGCAATTTGCCGTGGAAAAGCTACGGCACGGGTTCGTTTCTTAGCTTTAAATTCACTTGGAGATAAGTGATAATAGCCTGCGACGGATTGCTGGATTATTTCGATAGTTATTTGTTTGGTATTATTTACTGGTATAATGTCTTTTAATGCTTCCACCGCAACTTCAGTGTTGATAGGGATTGAGCTAAGAGAGGCAAAAGCCATAACTCGGATGAGTGCTCCTTCAAGTTCACGTATGTTCGAATGAATTTTATCAGCTATATAGACCATGACTTCGTTAGGAACCTGGAGGTTTTCCATTTTAGCTTTTTTTCTGAGAATAGCAATCCGGGTTTCTAAATCTGGAGCTTGAATATCTGTAATAAGTCCCCATTCAAAACGCGAACGCAAACGGTCTTCTAAAGTCGGTATTTCTTTGGGAGGGCGGTCAGAAGAAATAATAATTTGTTTATTTGCTTCATGGAGAGCGTTAAATGTATGAAAGAATTCTTCTTGAGTACGTTCTTTTCCAGCCAAAAATTGAATATCGTCAATAAGAAGGATATCAACGTTTCGGTAATGATTTCGAAATTCAATAGAGTTTTCGTCCCTGATGGAATCGATCAGTTCATTGGTAAATTTTTCACTGGAAACGTAAAGTACTTTAGTATTAGGGGATCGTTGCAGGACATGATGACCAATAGCATGCATAAGGTGGGTCTTTCCCAACCCAACTCCTCCATAAATGAAGAGAGGATTATAGGATTTAGCCGGTGATTCAGCGACAGCTAAAGAAGCAGCATGTGCAAAACGATTGCTATTACCAATGACAAATGTGTCAAAGGTATATTTAGAATTTAGTGAATTAGGTAATTGTTCATTTTGAATGGGAATCAAAGAGGGGATTGGCATGGATTGAATGGGATCTTCTCCGTAGGAGCCGTTTGGAGTGGGTATAATAAAACGGAGGCTAACGGAATGTCCTAAAACAGATTGAACAGAAGATCGGATTAAGGGTGCATAACGACTTTCCAACCAATCTTTTGCAAATTCATTTGGAACACTAATAATAAGTGTGTCGCCATCAATATGAAGAAGCCGGGTGGAACTTAACCAAGTTTCAAAGCTCGGCTTAGAAAGTTCATTTTTAAGTTTTTCTAATGTTTCCTGCCACAATAATAGGGGGGATATTGACTGTGGTGGCATGGACGTACCTCCCTTGTCAAAGAATGTGAGAATGATGACAATAAAAAAGTTATACACAAACTTATGCACATTTGTGGATAACTTAGTCAAATCAAGTTCTGTGTATAAAATAAAACTTGATATGCTGTTGTCGTAAGGCGGTATAAAAATATAATAACAAGTTTTCGAAGGGTTATCAACAGGAAGATAATGAGTTTGTTAAAATTATTCACAGTGGATAACTTTTCAGTGACAAAGGTTATCCACATCTTATCTGAGAACTCTGCTTGACAGATCAAAAATTTTTAGAGTATAATCTCTAAGTAAGTTTCAAGTAAGATTGATTGATTTGAATGTTTTTTTCGTTTGAAATAAAGGAGGTGTCGTTAAATTGAAGAGAACATATCAACCGAAGAATCGCCGCCACAAGCGTGTTCACGGTTTTTTAAGTCGGATGAGTACGCCAACAGGGCGAAATGTTATAAAACGCCGTCGATTAAAAGGTCGGAAGAAATTATCAGTTTAAGGCCGCAATTATGTGGCCTTTTTTTAAATAAATTTTTTTATTTCAAACTATTTCCATAAAAGGTTTAAACTTAGTCTTAGGGAGTTAGAATATTATTGAATCTTAGGTATGGTAGCCTGGAGGAATTATGCTAAAAAGGATATTTCGCTTGCGCAAAAAATCCAGCTATCAAGCGGTATTTGCGGAAGGGAAAAACTATTCTGTTAAACATGTTGCTATTTATATACTAAAAGGTCCTAAACGATTTGGTTTTATTGCCTCAAAGAAAGTTGGTAACTCAGTTCAGAGAAATCGTGCCCGCAGACTTATGCGGGAAGTCATTCGTCTTCATTTATCAGAAATTAAAAATGACAGACAAATTATTTTCATTGCAAGGGCAAGGATCAAAGGAGTTTCCTATATGGAAGTCGAAAAGTCTATAATGAGTATGTTAAAGAAGGCAAATGCCTTAATCAAAAGTGAGTAAAAGCTGATGAAAAGTATTTTAGTTTTTTTGATTGGTCTATATCAAAAATTCATTTCTCCTTTAAAAGGGCAAACATGTCGTTTTCACCCTACCTGTTCGGAATATTCGGTTCAGGCTTTAAAGAAGTACGGTTTGATCAATGGAAGTTGGAAATCGATGAAACGAATTTTAAAATGTCATCCGTTTCATCCTGGTGGGCATGACCCAGTTTAAGGAGGGCTTTTGTGAATATTTTTGGTTCTATAATTACCGGGATGACCTATCTATTAAACATACTTTATAATTTATCTGCTGCCGTAGGTCTTCCTAATTACGGTGTAGCGATCATTCTTTTGACTGTTTTAATTAAGACTATTATTTATCCGTTAACTTATAAGCAGATGGTTTCAATGCGGAAAACAGTCGATTTACAACCGAAAATTAAAGCCATTCAAGCAAAATATAAGAATGATAAAGAAAAAGCCAGTGCAGCAGTCATGGAGTTATATAAAGAACATAATGTCAATCCGATGGGCGGTTGCCTTCCGATTGTTGTTCAGTTGCCGATTTTTTGGTCATTATATAGTACCCTTCGTAATTTCAAATATGATCCTTCAAATATTGGAGCCCATATGTTTTTAGGTTTTGATTTAACTCATATTTATGGGATCGTTCCTCCCACCTGGCATTTGATTTTACCGATATTTGCTGCTGCAACAACTTATTTACAAACGAAAGTAACAAATCCGAATGCTTCAACGGATCCAACTCAAAAGACGATGTTATACATGATGCCACTATTTTTTGCTTATATCAGTGCCACAGTGCCGTCAGGCTTAGCATTGTATTGGGTAACGATGAACTGTGTTTCAATTCTCCAACAACTTTATATTAATCGTAGATTGACAAACAAAAATAAAAGCGCAGCATAGATAACGTGGAAGACGTGAGGAGAGGATCGTTCATGAGGGTTGCAGAGAAAACCGGAAAAACGGTTGATGAAGCGATTACCGCTGGGGTTCTAGATTTAGCCGTTGATCGTGATCGTGTAAAAGTAGAGGTTCTAGAGGAACCTGCCAAGAAAGGTTTATTCGGTCTCTTTGGAACACGGCTGGCGAGAGTTCGAGTTTCTTATGAAGATAATCCGGGTATTTTGGCCACGGAATTTATTCATAAAGTATGTCTAGCAATGGGTGTTAATGCTGAGACCCAAGTGAGTAAAGATGGAGAACACTGGCATATCGATATAAATGGTCCTGAGCTTGGGATTCTTATTGGCCGACGTGGAGATACTTTAGATGCACTGCAATATTTAACGAATCTTGCAGTAGCTAAAGTATTGTCAGAACGCGTTCGTATTGTTGTTGATGTGGAGGGGTATAGACTACGACGTGAAGAGACACTTGTACGTCTTGCCAAACGATTATCGGAAAAGGTGAAGCGTACAGGCGTAAGGATAGTTTTGGAGCCAATGAATTCCCATGAACGGCGGATTATACATACTTCTTTACAGGATGAAGCTAAGATTTCAACGTTCAGTGAAGGCGATGATCCGAATCGTCGTGTTGTCATATCATTAAAAAGATGAAAAAATCCTCACTCATAATTTTTGTTTCTTCATTTTTCTAATGTATCAGTAGGGGCACGAAGCATCGTGCCCATTTCCGTTTTTGTTGTATTATTTGTGTCATTTGTTCCACTACAAGGGCACGATGCTTCGTGCCCCTACTTTTTATTTATGGAGATGAGTTTGTTTGGAAGATACAATCGTGGCGATGGCTACGGCTATGGGTGAAGCGAGTATTCATATCTTAAGATTGAGTGGACCTGAAGCGGAGGCTATTATTGAAGATTGCTTTAAACCTCAGAACAAGGAGCGTTGGCTACTTAGAGAAAATTTCACTCTTAATCTTGGGGTTTTTATTGATGAAGGTAGGGTCCTTGATCAAGTTCTCGTTGGCAGAATGTTGGCCCCCTCCTCGTATACGGGTGAAGATGTTTTCGAAGTGAATTGCCATGGCGGTCCTTTTGTTGCGCAGAGAATCTTACAAGCCTGTCTTCGTCATGGTGCGTATCTCGCGGAGCCAGGTGAATTCTCCAAACGAGCTTTTTTAAATGGAAAGCTCGATTTAGTTCAGGCAGAGGCAGTGATAGATTTAATTGGTTCGCGAACAGAGACAGCAGCCAATTTAGCCTTAACTCAATTGAGCGGGGGACTTTCGGCAACAATTATTAACTTACGGGAAGAAGTTTTGGAAATACTGGCATTTATTGAAGCAAGTATTGATTTTCCTGAAGATAATATTGAAAATTTGGATCGAGAAACACTTGAGTCTAAAATTAATTTAGTTCTTGTTAATACCAGAAATCTTTTAGAAGGAAGTAAAACGGGCAAAATATTGAGAGATGGTTTGCTCACTGTTATTGTAGGTCGTCCAAATGTTGGTAAATCGAGTTTGCTTAATGCGCTGTTAAATGAAGATCGGGCCATTGTGACGGATATTCCGGGAACAACGCGTGACGAAATTAGAGAAACCGTCAGCGTTGGAGGAATCCTTTTACGACTGGTTGATACCGCGGGTATTTGTGAAAGTAAAGATCTCGTAGAACGTCTGGGAATTGAGAGAACTTGGAAAGCATTAAAAACAGCCGAACTTATCTTGTTGGTTGTTCAAGCTAACGTTCCGTTAACAGAAGACGAATATCACATTTTAGAAATTTATGCTGAAAAAGTAGTTGTTATTGTTAATAAAGTTGATTTGTTAGAGAATGAATGTATTGTAGCGGTTAACGAAATGGGTCAATGGATTCCTTTTTCGGTTCTTGAGCGCAGGGGTTTTGAAGAGCTTGAATTAGAAATACGACGAAGAGTTTATCAGGGAGAAGCAACTCTTGCCTCAGAATCACTCCTCTCCAATGTCCGGCATATTTCCTCTTTAGAGCATTGTTATACTGCTTTAATGCAGGCTTTAGAGAGTATACGGCAAGAAATGCCTTGGGATATTCTCTCTATTGATATTCGTCAAGCATTGCTTTACGTTTCAGAAATAACTGGACATAATGTCCAAGAATCTCTTCTTGAAGATATTTTTTCTCGATTTTGTATTGGAAAGTAGGATGAACTTTGGAATATTTTGCTGGAAAATACGATGTTATTGTTGTTGGAGCAGGTCACGCTGGCTGTGAGGCTGCACTTGCTGCTGCCCGATTAGGCTGTGCAACACTACTGTTGACACTAAGCCTTGACACGATTGCTCATATGCCCTGTAATCCTTCACTTGGAGGACCAGCCAAGGGACATTTGGTTAGGGAAATTGATGCTTTAGGCGGTCAAATGGGAATTGTAGCCGATGAAACATCATTACAAGTTAAAATGTTAAATACTGGTAAGGGACCGGCCGTTCAGGCCTT
Organism: Desulfosporosinus sp.; assembly: GCA_031292075.1. Taxonomy (GTDB): domain Bacteria; phylum Bacillota; class Desulfitobacteriia; order Desulfitobacteriales; family Desulfitobacteriaceae; genus Desulfosporosinus. Next base: position 41,817 of record JARLHW010000091.1, on the reverse strand, counting down.
ACGAATTCAATCTGATAAACAAGCTTACCAGAATCGGATGAGGGATGCTTTATTGGTACAGCCAAACTTAACTTTAAGCCAAGGGTTGGTAGAGAGTCTCGTCGTTGAAAATAATACAGTGACTGGCGTTGTTACTCGAACGGGGGCGCGTTTCGAATCAAAAAATGTAGTATTAACTAGCGGCACCTATCTACGCGGCAGAATTATAATTGGGTCCTCTATGTACGAAGGCGGACCTAATGGACAGATGCCAGTAATGACTCTTTCGGATTCGCTTAAAGAATTTGGGATTGAATTGGGAAGGTTTAAAACTGGTACTCCGCCGCGAATTCATCGCCAGTATGTAGACTATTCAAAGTTTAACATTCAGCCTGGCGACGACACACCATGGCGCTTTTCATTTTTGCCCACAGAGAGTCAGTTTTGGCACCAGGACCCTTCTAAGCAAGTTCCTTGTTGGTTAGGATATACAGCATTTCAGACGCATGAGATTATTCGAGAAAACCTTTATCGGGCACCTTTGTATTCGGGGAAGATTGAGGGGATCGGTCCTCGCTATTGTCCTTCGATCGAGGATAAAGTGGTGCGTTTTGCTTCACGAGAGGCGCATCAAATCTTTTTGGAGCCGGAAGGCTGGCAAAGCGACGAACTTTATGTTGCAGGCTTATCAACTAGCATGCCGGAAGAGGTTCAGGTTCAAATTTTAAAGAGTATTCCAGGATTAGAACATGTTCGAATGTTACGGTCGGGGTATGCAATAGAATATGATTATGTCTTGCCACATCAACTTTCTCTTAGTTTAGAGGTAAAGCAATTACCAGGGTTATTCACGGCAGGCCAACTGAACGGAACATCGGGCTATGAAGAAGCAGCGGCACAAGGATTATTAGCGGGACTTAACGCAGCTCTGAAGGCCTTAGGAAAAGATCCTTTTATATTACGGCGTTCGGAGGGTTATTTGGGTGTTTTAGTTGATGATTTAGTTACAAAAGGGGTGAAGGAACCCTATCGTCTTTTGACGTCACGAGCTGAGTATCGTCTAGTTCTTCGCCAAGACAATGCCGATTTACGACTAACTGAGAGAGGACGAGCTGTTGGCTTAGTCAATGAAGAACGTTGGCAGCGCTTCCATAAGAAAAAAGAGGATTTTGTGCATATTAAAGAACTCTGGAAATCTACAGTTTTCTCTCCACTGAGAGAAGACTTACAACATGTCATGGCTGAGGCCAAATCGACTCCTACGCGTGGTGGAATTAGTGCCCAGGATTTAATTCGTAGACCGGAAATTTCAATTATCCATTTAGTTAAGCTTCTTCCTGAGTTGAACGAATATGATTTTGAAGTATTGGAAGAGGCAGAAATTGAAATGAAATATGCCGGATATATTGAGAAACAGTGGGCAGATATCGAAAGATTTTCTAAATTAGAGGACCGTTTTCTACCACAAATGCTCGATTATGGAGAGATACGAGGTTTATCTACTGAGGGTAGACAGCGTCTCATAGAAGTAAAACCGCTAAATTTAGGTCAAGCGTCTCGTATTACAGGAGTTAGTCCAGCTGATATTTCCGTTTTGCTCGTTTCCTTAGAACAAAGACGTCGAGGAGGAAGTTAATTATGTTTCAAGAATTCGCGTCTTTTATGCAAGAGTCAACCTATAAGCATATAGGTTGCGAATTATCTGATTTACAAGTTTCTCAACTATGTCAATTCGGAGACCTTTTACTTGAGTGGAATAAACGCTTAAACTTAACGAGAATTACTGACCCCCATGATGTTATTTTAAAGCATTTTATTGATTCAATGGTTCTTTCAAAATTTACTACAGGCTTATCTTTTGTTGATTTAGGAACTGGAGCCGGGTTTCCTGGTATTCCTTTAAAGATACTACGTCCAGAATTGGATGTTGTCTTAATGGATTCTCTGAAGAAACGGTTAGATTTTCTTGATATTGTCATTAAAACCCTAAATTTAATGGCAATTAGAACATTCCATGCGCGAGCAGAAGATTTTGGTAGAAATGTACAATTTAGAAATTATTTTGATACAGTTAGTTCCCGTGCGGTTGCTCGTCTTCCGGTTTTGTTAGAGTACGCACTTCCTGTTCTTAAGGTGAATGGACTGTTCTTAGCCTTAAAAGGAGCTCAGGTTGATGATGAGTTAATTGAAGCTCAAAAAGCATTAAAATTATTAGGTGGTGTAGTTGAAAGTATTGAACATTATAATCTCGGTGAAGGTGCAGAGCATCGAGTGGTTGTTTTAATTAGAAAGATCATGGAAACTCCCTCCCAATACCCACGTCAAGCTGGGACGCCGACAAAAGATCCTATCTGTTATTTTAAACTTAATAAGTCTTAAAATGATTAGACTCCAGGTAGGTATCTATTCAATGTCTCAGTGTTGTATTCCTGATGCTTAGAAATTTCGATACCTAGCCATTCATGGTGGTGTTCTACTCTCGAACATCCTGTTCGGGCCTCGGCCACTGCTTAGTGATAGCTAGGTTTTCTTTATGTTCAGGAACTCATATAGAGAAGAATGGTTTCTTATTTATACTTATTTCTGAAGGAAATATGAGTAGAGCGTCGAATTGTCATATATATTCTATTGTTAACAGGTAGATTGTTTAGGGGGTGCGGTTTGGAAGAGTCACGGGACCATAATGTTAGACAAGGGAGAAAGGAAGTTGCAGCAACTAAAGTTTACGAGGAAAATTCTCAATCAAAAATAAGACATTGGACTAATTTGAATCGTTTTCTTAAAAAGAAGTCTTTTTATATCCCAGCTGGATTGCTAATCTTTACATTAGTTTTAGTTGGAACCGCGTTGATGATCTATACTCGAGATCAACATACCATCGTAGAAGGTGTTACTATTTCTGGTATTAACGTAGGTAACTTAACTCAGGATCAGGCTAAAATAGCAGTTGATAAAGAAGTTCATCGGTTATTGAGCCAATCTATCAAACTAAATGTAAACCAGCAATCACCTGAGGTTAAGTTAGAGGATTTAGGCCTTACGGTCAGTGATGATCTCGCTTTAAAAGATGCCTATGATATAAATAGGAAGGGATCTATTTATAACAAGGTTGTTTCAAAAATGTCAGCGACTAAAGGAGTAAACTTTGAACTGTCCCATACGTGGGATGAACAAAAATTGAAGGATAGTCTTAATCAAACCTTGGCTGGATTCAGTAGTCCGGCAACTGATGCTTCTTTTGACATAACCGATCAGAATACAATGAATATTCATAGTGAACATGCTGGTACAGCTATAGATATTGAATCTCTAATTTCACAGATCAAAGGGATCAATATTTATAAGCCTGTCTCTGAGTTAAAGGTTGGATTGAAAGAACAGCTTCCGAGTATAACTGCTGCGCAATTAGAAAGTCAGAAAATTACGGGTTTGTTAGCGAGTTATACAACCCACTTTGATCCCTCTCAATCTGCAAGGACCGAAAATGTCCGAATTGCTGCTAAAGCTTTAGATATGGCAATAGTTAAACCTGGGGATACATTATCTTTTAATAAGATCGTCGGCGAAAGAACCGTAGAAGGTGGATACAAGGATGCTTATATTATAGTTGATGATCAGTTTGTTCCAGGATTGGCTGGAGGTATTTGTCAGGTATCCAGTACTTTATATAATACGGGGTTGTATGCAGATCTGGCCGTATCTCAACGCTCAAATCATGACCTGGCTATTTCTTATGTTCCGCTTGGCCAAGATGCAACAGTGGCTTACCCTGATCTTGATCTCAAATTTAAAAATAATTCGGGAGGATATCTTCTTGTTCGGACCAGTACCACCTCGAATACTGTTACGATCGATCTGTATGGCAAAGTAAAGCCGGGACAGGAAGTAACTATCACGAATACCACATCATCTATCATTCCTCCTGAAGAAAAACGTTTAGTTGATGAAACACTTGCACATGGAGTTTCCATTTTAAAGCAACAAGGGCAGCCGGGATCTATTGTAAATTCTGTCCGAATAGTCAAAGTGAATGGACAAGTCGTGAGTAGTGAGCCACTTAAACAAAGTATTTATAAGGCATTACCGAAAATTTATGCTGTTGGCTCATAAATAATCATAAGAATTTTAGTATTCGTTAAAAAAAGCGTTAATAGCGCTTTTTTTATTGGAAGGGGTTTGATACTATCTAAATATACATCTATTTAAGTTTTAGAGAATTTGTTTTGCTTTTAGAAGTGCAACTTTCTGTGATGGAAGTCTATACCGGAGTAGAGCATGGTATTCCCACTTATTGATGTGAGAATCTTGGATGTGGATAAAAGGAGGTGTGCTAATTGATAACGAAAGTGGTCGCTATCGCCAATCAAAAAGGTGGTGTAGCTAAGACAACAACGGCGATTAATTTAAGTGCTTGTTTAGCTGAACTTGGGAAACAGGTTCTTCTTGTAGATTTAGATCCTCAAGGAAATGCTACCAGCGGGATGGGGGTCGCAAAGCACAAGCTATCACGTTGTATTTATGATGTATTGATAAACGATATTCCTCTAGAACAAGTGATACAGAAAACCGATCAGAAGAATCTTAAGGTTGTTCCTGCTCGAATTCAGCTTGCAGGAGCTGAAATTGAATTAGTATCCCAGATTTCACGTGAAGGAAAATTGAGAATTGCTTTGGAAAATATCAAGGATAGTTATGATTTTATTTTTATAGATTGTCCTCCTTCTCTCGGTCTTCTTACCCTAAATGCTTTAACAGCGGCAACGGATGTCTTAATTCCTATTCAGTGTGAGTACTATGCCCTCGAGGGGTTAACGCTCCTGATGAGCACCTTGGAGAGAGTTCGCAAACATCTTAATCCAAACCTAAGTATTTTAGGGGCTCTTCTAACAATGTTTGACGCACGAACTAACTTGGCTATTCAAGTAGTAGATGAGGTTAAGAAATATTTTCCTCAGAAAGTATTTAAGACGATTATCTCCCGCAATGTCCGTCTTAGCGAAGCTCCAAGCCATGGAAAACCTATTAACTCTTACGATACGCGTTCAAGAGGAGCTGAGGTATATCGTGAACTTGCTAAGGAGGTTTTAGAACGTGTCTAAAAAAGGTCTAGGTCGAGGACTACAGGCATTACTATCTGATGAGTTAGGTGATAACCCAAGTATTAAAGAGATTGATATTTCGGAGATTGAACCCAATCCTGATCAACCTAGAAGGGAGTTTGATCCTCAGGCGCTGAATGAGCTGGCTGATTCCCTGCGCGATCACGGTCTACTTCAGCCCATATTGGTTAGACCTGTCGGAGAGCGTTATTACATCATTGCTGGAGAACGACGGTTGCGTGCTGCTAAAATTGCCGGATTTACCAAAATTCAAAGCATTGTCCAACTATGTAGTGACCTAGAAATGGCTGAGCGGGCACTCGTCGAAAATATTCAACGTGCTGATTTATCTCCACTTGAAGAAGGGATGGCTTATAATCGCCTTATTGAAGATTATGGATTGACCCAAGAGCTAGTTGCACAACGTGTGGGCAAAGCTCGTACAACCGTTGCCAACCTTCTTCGCGTGATCCTATTACCTGAAGTTGTACTCGAGTTACTAAGGGATGAGAAAATCTCTTTAGGCCATGCTAAGGTGTTACTTGCTATAAAAGATACATCTCTCCAGGTATTAACTGCGCAAAAAGCTGCAAAAGAACAATTATCTGTCCGTGAGACCGAAGAGCTCATTAACAGACTCTCAGAACGACCTGAAAAAACAAAACCTGCGCGTGACTATTCCCAGCTTCTCCATAATGTAGAAGAACGCTTGCAGACAAGTTTTCAGACTAAAGTCTTATTAAAAGGAAATTCCAATCGAGGAAAAATCGAGATTCAATATTTCTCTGAAGAAGAGTTGAACCGACTCTTGGAATTGTGGAATATCCGGATAGATTGAATTATAATGTTCCACGTGGAACATAAGCTTCCGTATTTAAAATTTCACAAGTAAGTTTATAACAACGAATTATTAATGTTCCACGTGGAACATTAATTAGTCATTCAGTAGTCTGTACGCTCTATTTTTACTTGTTTCAGAGCTTGATTCTAAAGATCTTTAGATAACACTTCTAAGTATCGAATTTCATGGAACCATAAGTAAAATCAATTTATAGTTTCAGTCACAAGGGAATGAAGTCTACATGCCAGCAGAAGTTTGAATGATCGAGAAGATTCTTTGCTTTCGATTATATGCTTATCACTATCTGAAGTGAAAATTATAGAGTGAGGTCAATTGATAAGACCAACAAGAAGGCGGGGAGTTTAGTGTTAGGAACTATAGTTAATACAGTAGCAATTATTTTTGGGGGATTATTGGGACTTCTGTTTGGACAAGCTTTACCCGAAAAAATGAAAAGAACAGTCATTCAGGGGATTGGACTAGCAGTCTTACTAATAGGAGGAAGTATGGCATTACAGACCAAGAATCCTTTGATTGTGATTGCCAGTCTAGTGTTGGGTGGTGTAATCGGCGAAGGCATAGATATAGAACTACGATTACAACATTTTGGACAGTGGTTAGAAAACAAATTTGCAAAAAGAGGGCATGTAACAGGATTTACTAAAGCATTCGTAACAGCAAGTTTGATCTACTGTGTCGGAGCTATGGCCATCATGGGTTCACTTGAGAGTGGTTTAAAGGGAAACTATAATATACTATTTGCAAAATCTATGTTAGATGGAATATCAGCAATTGTATTTGCTTCTTCAATGGGAATAGGTGTTTTAGTAGCTGCGCTTCCTGTATTTCTATATCAAGGATCCATTACTCTAGCAGCAGGGTTACTTCAAGGAATCCTTTCAACGCAAGTCATCAATGAAATGGGTGCTACAGGAGGTTTGCTGATATTAGGGATAGGATTTAATATTCTCGAAATGAAAGAAATAAAGGTCGGAAATCTTTTACCAGCAATCTTTATAGCTGTTCCGATAACTATACTATTCAGTAAACTTCATTTGGGTATGTAAAACTACAAAACAGAATATATGATTGAATTATGGATAAGGAGGCGAAAAAAGTGACAATTTTAGTAAGTATTATGCCCTTATTTTGGTGGGGCATTAGTGCTTTAATCCTACTATTATTTATCTCTCTACTAATGACATTATCACTGTATCGCCGTATGAAACGATTTGAAGCTTCCTATATAACTTTACAAACATTCAATTCAGGAAATCAACTAGAACCATTGCTCCAAAATTATATTCAGAAAGTGACCCAACAGGACCAGGAACTTAATACTTGTAACGTCAGACTTGCACAAATAGAACACAAATTGCGTGCAAGCGTTGACCATGCAGAGTTGTTGCGCTTTAGTGCTTTTGAAAATGTTGGAAGTGATTTAAGCTTTGCATTGGCGCTTTTGAATCAAGAGGGTTGCGGAGTTGTTCTCAGTGCTATTCATAGTCGTGAAGAATCTCGAGTATACGCCAAACCCATTAACGAAGGGCACTCTACGTATACTCTGAGCAATGAGGAAAGAGAGGTCATAGAAAAAGCAATGCAAGGTCAGAAAATATAACGCTATTTAATCGCAGTGCTTCGTTAAGTAAGAACAGGTTATAAGAGAACTGATGTTCTCTGACATCCGCCAGACAAGATTAAGCCTAGTGTTTTGCAACACCATGAATTCCATAAACCCTCCGACGTTAACGATACCAGTCAAATGGGCTTCACCCACTTCAGGAAGCTGTTTATGAACACCAGCACCGGGTTTCAAAGGTCCATCAGCTAGTACAATGCAACCAATCGACTCTAAGCGCCCAAGACAGGCATCAATCGCAATAATAAAAGGATTAGCAAACGTATGCTGGATGAAATCAATAGTTTGCTTCAGATTAGTAGCATGGACGGGTTCATCCAGCGTACCGTAAACATGAAGTTGAGGTAGGTTCTGACGTGACAGATGTGTTCCAATTAAAGGACCCAAGGCGTCTCCCGTAGATCGATCAGTTCCGATGCAAAGGATTACGGCGGGACGCTTTCGCGTTGCCGCGAAAAGCTCTGAAAGCCGCGTTTCCAATTTAGCCTTAGCGGAAAAGTCATCGACATGGGCTTTCATTTTTTGAGGTTCAGTCCATAGCGAAAATAGGCTCACAAGCTACCCCCTAAGATTTAAAGACTCATCTATTTGAAAAAATACTGTACAGTCAAATATAAAATATATATTTAAATATTTCCCAAATCTTAGCCCTTTTATGCATGAGATTCCTTTTCTAGCCATAAGCATGATGTCGAGGAGGGAAGTATTATGAAATGGAAAACGACATTTCAAGTAGCTGCAACTTATGTAGGGGCTGTTATGGGGGCAGGATTTGCTTCAGGCCAAGAAATACAACAATTTTTTGCTCGCTTTGGGCGATGGGGTTTAGCAGGTATCGTGGTTAGCGCAGTTTTGTTTTCGCTGCTAGGTTGGGGTATGTTGGATTTACAGAGACGTTGGAAAGTCTCATCTTATCCAGAGTTCTTTAATCATCTACTTGGTAAGAGGTGGGGTCGCTGGGCAGATGTGCTCGTAAGTGTTCTTTTGTTCTTGGGGATGCTAGCCATGATTGCGGGTTGTGGTGCGCTCTTTTACGAATATTTTGGTTTCTCAAGGTGGTTAGGTATCTTCTTGACAGGTATTGTGATTGCTTTAGCTTTATGGTTCCGCGGAGAAGGAGTTTTATGGATTAACTCCGTTCTAATACCCTTAAAGTTTATCTTTTGTTTGGGAATCGCAACAGCGGCTGTTTTTTTTGCAACTTCTGGAGATGGTGAGGGGATAGCAATGCTGTCGAACCCAATTGTTAATAATTGGGCCCTCTCAGCCGTTCTTTATGTATCCTTCAATTTGACCTTGGCCATGGTAGTATTTGCTTCACTAGGACGCGATGTTCAGCGACCAGGAGCACGATTAGGCGCAGTTCTTGGCGGAGTGGCGCTAGGTATATTCGCCTTTGTCATTGGAGCTGCGTTATTGCGGTTTCCTGATATTTTAGGCTTGGAGATTCCTATGGTCGCGGTTGCTGGTAAGTTGGGAGATTGGCCCGCTTTTTTCTACGTAGTCGTTTTATGGTTAACAATGATCACGGCAGCAATCGGAAATGGTTTTAGCCTCGTCAGCCGGGTAGTTGATTCAGGAAGGTTGGGTTATGGAAAGGCCACGTTCCTTTTGTTGCTCTTGCTTTTACCGGTAGCTGGTGTGAAGTTTTCACATATTGTACAGTTTGTATATCCTCTGTTTGGTTACCTAGGACTTGTTTTTTTGCCGACGATTTTATATTTTTGGCGTCGAGTATAAAGAGATGATTTTTAAAAATCGGGAAATAATTAAAGAAAGTCCTAACATGAAGACAAAGGTGATTCCTAGTGAAATTAAGTTATGCAAAAGCGCTGAAACATCTCGGCTAACGTTTAGAAAATAGAAAACCTTACAGTTCCAACAAAAAATTACCTCCATGGATTATCTCAACAGATTCTGGCTAAATCAGATGAATAAGGGGAAGAATAATGAGTGAAAGACATTATCTAGTAGGTACAGCAGGACATGTAGATCATGGCAAAACAGAGTTAATTCGTGCTCTTTCCGGTATGGAAACGGACCGCTTAAAAGAAGAGAAACAACGGGGGATCTCTATTGAGTTAGGATTTGCGCATATGGTGATGCCCAGTGGACGACAAGTTGGGATTGTGGATGTTCCAGGGCATGAACGATTTGTCCGTCAGATGTTGGCCGGAGCCAGCGGCATGGATGTAGTGTTACTTGTGATTGCCGCAGATGAAGGAATTATGCCACAGACTCAGGAACATCTGGATATTTTGACCTTACTCGGCATACCTAGGGGAATAGTTGTTATCAATAAGGCGGACCTTGTTGACGAAGAATGGCTTGACCTAATAGAAGAAGAAATACGTGAGGAACTTAAGGGAACAGCCTTTCATGAAGTACCCGTTTGTCGAGTTTCGGCCCTTACTGGTGATGGAGTACCAAACTTGCGTCAAACCATTGATGGGTTGCTTTCCGAAGTCGAGAGCAAAAAAACAACCGGGCCAGTTCGGATGCCGTTAGACCGAGTTTTTAGCATTCAGGGGTTCGGGACCGTTGTGACCGGAACGCTGTATAGTGGGACTGTAAAACTGGGGCAGGAACTGGCTATTGAGCCGACCCATGTACTTACGAAAGTCCGCTCTCTTCAAGTTCATAAAAACAAAGTAAATTTTGCAGAGGCAGGACAGAGGGTAGCGGTGAATCTGGCAGGAGTAGATGTTGCTGGGGTGGAAAGGGGCTCAGTACTTGTCATGCCAGATGTGTTTAAGGTTGGAAAGATATTGGACTTGAAAGTTTTGAACCTCTTTTCGGCAGATAAACCTTTAACCCAAAGACAAAGAGTTCGTTTTCACCTCGGTACCACAGAGATCCTTGGACGTTTACATCTTTTGGAACAGCAAGAATTAACACCCGGACAAGAGGGATTTGCCCAGATTTTACTTGAAGAGTCAGTTGTTGCTGTACCGGGAGATCGTTTTGTACTCCGGTTTTATTCTCCTGCCCATACGATCGCAGGTGGGAAAATACTCGGTGTAGCAGAGTTCAAACAAAAAAGGTTTAAAGAAAATGTTTTGGCACAGATGAGGATGAAAGATCGAGGCGACCCACTTGATCTCTTAGAAAAAGAAATGATCGAACCTCGAACAAACACGGATTTAGCAGCACTTCTGCATGTCAGTGCCGCTGAATTGGAGGAGAGCCTAAAGTCTTTAGAAGAATTAGAACGGCTGGAAGTTTGGCGGGAAGATGAAGTAAAGCTTTACTGGGGAAAAGCAACAGCAGAGCTTTGGCGGTCAAAATTAATAAATATTGTTAACACTTTTGAAAGAGCCAATCCGCTGCGCGGAGGAATCAGCAGAGAAGAATTGAAGAACCGTCTAGGAAATTTATGGACCCATCGTCGGTGGCAAACAATTCTGGAACAAGGTGCTGAGCGAGGGTTCTATCAGATCTCGGGAAGCAAGGTTCAAACAAATGAAGGGGCGGAAATTCCGCCGAGCATTTTAAAACGCTTGGCTGCCTTACGTACAAAATGGCAAAAGGAGACGCTGATGCCGCCTGACCTAGTTACCACGGCTGAAGCCTGTGGGATATCTAAGGCGGAGGCTTCAGAATATGCACAGTACTTGTGCGAAACCGGAGAGTGGGTACATATCGATCAGCATTACTATCCTCGAACAGAGTTAGAGGCAGCCAAAGAAAGTTTAAGCAAGTTTCTCAAGGCCCATGGCGAAGTAGGGGTCTCTGAGGTACGAGAATTATGGGGTGTTTCAAGGAAATACGCAGTTCCGCTGCTGGAGTATTTTGATAGTCAGAAGTTTACAAAACGAACTGGCGACAAAAGAATACTATACTGAAGCCTATGTAGTGACACAGGAGATATTAATTGACACAATGGTGCAACAGATATAGAATTAAAGAATATTTAACATAACTCAGCGGAGATCTGTATTATAACTGTTAAAATAAGATTTATCTTAGCAAAAAACAGATTGTCTGTTTTTTTAATGCCGAGATAAATTCTTAATCTGTAAAGCGGAGGTGCAGTACAGTAGTAATTAGTTGAAATGAGATTAAATTTATAAATTAGATAGAACGATGGAGGTAGAAAAATGCGAAAGAGTAAAGTTGTGTTAGGCATTGCAGTAATTATGTTAGGTTTGGTCACGGGTTGTAGTAGTGCAGCAGCACCGAAAGCTGCTGAAGATATTAAAGTCGGCGGCGATCTGGAATTATCTGGGGGTGTAGCAACCTATGGGCAGTCTGTGAAAAATGCTGTTGACCTTGCTTTTGCAGATCAAAACAAAAAAGGCGGCGTCCTTGGAAAACAACTAGTTTTTGTTACAGCCGATAATAAATCAGAGGCCGGTGAGTCAACGACAGCTATAACTAAGCTCATCACCCAAGATAAAGTTGTGGCAGTTCTCGGAGCGGTAACAAGTTCTAATACGAAGGCAGCAGTGCCGGTTTCTGCGGACAACAAAATCCCATTGATTACGCCGACAGCCACAAATTCGGAAGTTACCGTTAATAAAGACGGGTCATTAAATAAATGGGTATTTAGAAGTTGCTTTTTAGATCCTTTCCAAGGGAAAGTTGCTGAGAATTTTGTTACAAACACACTCAAATTAAATAAGGCTGCCGTGTTTATCGATCAAAAAGATGATTATTCTAAAGGTTTAGCAGCGGAATTTAGTAAAGATCTTACTAGTGCCGGGGGTACCGTTACCGATACTGAAAATTACGTCGGAGGGGATAAGGACTTCAGATCTACATTGACTAGGATCAAAGCCAGCAATCCCCAAGTCGTATTTGTCCCCGGTTATTACAGTGAAGTGGGCTTGATTGTAAACCAAGCTCGTGAATTAGGGATTACAGTTCCAATTGTTGGAGGAGATGGCTGGGATTCTTCTAAATTGGCAGATTTAGCCGGAGCAGCAAATCTAAATAACACATATTTCGTTGACCATATGTGGGCCGGGGATCCAGCTACAAAACCTTTTGCTGATGCTTATCAAGCAAAATATAACGCCGAACCAGATGCTTTAGCCGCTTTAGGTTATGATGCCGCAGAAATGCTGATTGCGGCCATTAAAACTGCAGGTAGTACAGATCCTGAAAAAATCAGAACTGCTTTGGAAAATACTAAAGATTTCCAAGGAGTAACCGGGGTTATTACAGTTGATCCAAAAACACATAATCCAGTCAAAAGCGCGGTTATCATAAAATTGGTTGACGGTAAAAAGACATTGCTTACGCATGTTAATCCATAATTCGTATTTATCAGACAAATAAATACCTTATAACAGAAATCCCATTGACTTAATGTTGTACAAAAGCTAAAATATCCTTAGCATAGAACTCGTACTCGATATTGGAAGTCTAAGTTCTATATATTCTTAGGCAAGGCAATGAAGCCCCAGTCACGAAAATTTGCGTTGACTGGGGCTTTAATAAAGAAGGGGGGATGGAAAAGGAAATTATACATCTATCCAGAGAACTATAGAATCATAATTTCCCTAATTTTTGAAGGAGGAAAGAAAATGAAACTATTCAGTAAGGGCTTTTCTGTTGGTATGATCGCATTATTAAGCCTTTCATTAGTTGCTGGGTGTGGAACAACAGCGGCACCAAAAACCGGAGCCAGTGATACGAGTCCGATCAAGGTCGGCGGTAATCTAGAGTTAACTGGCGGAACAGCTATGTTTGGTCAAGCGGCTCAGAATGCCATTAATTTGGCGTTTGCGCAACAAAATGCCAAAGGTGGAGTCTTGGGTAGACAACTGACTTTAGTGGCAGCCGATAACAAATCAGATGCAGGGGAATCGACTGCTGCCGTGACAAAGCTTGTTACCCAAGATAAGGTCGTGGCTGTCATCGGATCAATGACCAGTTCAGTTACTCTGGCTGCTATTCCAGTTGTAACGGATAATAAGATCCCTATGATCTCCCCAAGTGGGACAAATTCAAAGCTTACGGTTGATCCTACAACCGGAGCTGTACGTCCTTGGATTTTTAGAGCCTGCTTTATCGACCCGTTCCAAGGCCAGGTAGGGGCTAATTTCGCTTTAAATACTTTAAAAGCCAAAACTGCAGCCGTAATCATTGATCAAAAAAGTGATTATTCAAAAGGCTTAGCTGAATCCTTTGTAACTAATTTTAAAAAGGGAAATGGCACAATTACTGGTACTGAGCAATATGTCGGTGGCAGTGACAAGGATTTCCGTTCGATCTTAACAAATATTAAAGCAGAGAATCCAGATATGGTTTGGTTACCTGGATATTATCAAGAAGTGGGCTTAATTGTCCAGCAAGCTCGTCAATTAGGTATGAATATGCCATTTATGGGTGGAGATGGCTGGGACGATCCACAGCTATTTAACATCGGTGGAGCCGCTGCTCTGAACAATACTTACTATGTTGATCATGTGGCAACAGATGATCCTGCCTTGGCTACGTTTGTAAGCGATTATAAGGCAAAATATAATGGTGTGCCGAATGCCATGGCTGCATTAGGCTATGATGCTGCAAATATGCTGATTCAAGCTATGACAACTGCCAACAGCACAGACTCAGAAAAGGTACGAACAGCTTTAGAAAACATGAAAGGGTTTAAAGGCGTGAGCGGAGATATTACAATTGATCCAACAACGCATAACCCACAAAAGAGTGCCGTTATTATCTCCAATAAAGACGGTAAACCAGTGTTTGTGACACGGGTTGCTCCACAGTGATAAATTCGAGTAACTTTGGGGAATATAGAAAAAGTTTAACAGTCATCCTGTAAACAGAGAGAGAGGGGACGGAATCACCCTCTCTCTTCTAATTTGGAAAGGTTTAACATAAAAGGAGTGAGTTTATGGGAAGTCATATCACAACACAAATATTTCAACAACTTGTCAATGGATTGTCTTTAGGAAGTATCTATGCACTTATTGCCTTGGGCTATACTATGGTCTATGGTATTGTTAAGCTGATTAATTTTGCGCATGGAGACGTAATGATGGTGGGCGCCTATTCCGGTTGGTTTGCCATAACTGTCTTTCATTTTTCTTTTCTGCCCGCTTTGCTTTTTGCAATGGTCTTTTGTGCTCTATTAGGTGTTTTGATTGAACGGATTGCTTACAAACCGTTACGAAATGCCTCCCGTATCGCAGCCTTAATTACCGCGATTGGGGTTTCGTTATTTTTGGAGTATGGGGGCATGTTAGTGGCTACGGCACAAGTGCGTACCTATCCTCCAGTTTTTCCGGAAAAAATGTATATTATAGGCGGTGTCTACTTTAAAACAGGAGATATTGTAATGCTAGCAACCGCTGTTGTGCTTATGGCTCTTTTGCATGTGACTGTTCAATACACGAAAATGGGAAAAGCCATGCGTGCGGTATCCTTCGACAAAGATGCAGCTTTATTGATGGGGATCAATACCAATAACATTATATCCTTTACTTTTGCCATCGGTTCAGCTTTAGCGGCTGCTGCAGGTGTATTGATGGGGGTCTACTTTAATACCATTGACCCGTTAATGGGAATTACCCCAGGTTTGAAGGCCTTTGTGGCCGCTGTACTCGGGGGTATTGGAATTATACCCGGGGCAATGGTCGGAGGCATCGTGTTAGGTATGATAGAATCAATTGTTAGCGGCTTAGGAGCTTCAACTTGGCGGGATGCAGTGGCCTTTGTCATCTTGATTCTCGTCCTAATTATCAAGCCGAGTGGGCTCTTTGGTAAAAACATACGAGAGAAAGTGTAGGTGAGAAAAATGCGCAATTGGTTCAACCGCAAGAATATCGTGTCACTCTTGGGGATTGTTTTGTTATATGCAGTAATTCAAGGGCTGATCGTATTTGATATAATGCCTCCTTTCTATAAGTTGACATTAATCCAAATATGTATTTACATTATCCTTGCTACCAGCCTAAATTTGATTAATGGTATAACTGGTCAATTTTCCATTGGACATGCAGGTTTTATGGCCATAGGAGCCTATATTTCGGCTATTGTTACGGCAATCCAGCACGGTCCTTTATTCTTAGGACTTATCGCTGGAGCGGTTGCGGCGGCTTTGGCTGGCTTTTTGGTCGGATTACCAACGCTGCGCCTTAAAGGAGATTATCTTGCTATAGCCACCTTGGGATTTGGCGAGATTGTACGTATTATCTTCTTGAACACCGACTATGTGGGTGGGGCAGCAGGATTCACTCTGCCAAGTACAATTACGTGGACCTGGGCTTTTGGATTAATGGCAGTAAGTGTTGTGTTAATGAAAAACTTTGTTGGTTCAACGCATGGCAGGGCGTGTATTTCTATTCGCGAAAATGAGATTGCCGCAGAATCCATGGGAGTCGATACGACAAAATACAAAGTGATGGCGTTTACAATGGGTGCCTTTTTTGCAGGATTGGCGGGGGGAATTTACGCCAACTACTTCTATATTATTCAACCAATGACCTTTAACTTTTTATTGTCCTTTAACATTCTAGTGATGATTGTGCTGGGGGGCTTAGGAAGTATGACCGGAGGTATCCTGGGCGCCATTGTCATGACTTTGGCTTCAGCACTTTTAGCGGGTGTTCCGGAATGGCGTAACGTTATAACGGCAGTGTTATTAGTCTTAATGATGATCTTTAGACCGACTGGTATAATGGGAACGAAAGAGTTTACTTTAAATTTCCTGGGAAAGAAGAGTGAAAAAAATGCCGCTTCTAAAAATTGAAAATCTCTCTAAGTCTTTTGGTGGTTTAAAAGCGGTTTCAAATTTGAATATTGAGATTAACCAAGGAGAACTGATCGGCCTGATTGGTCCTAACGGAGCAGGAAAAACCACGGTCTTCAATTTACTCACGGGGGTTTATGATAAGACTGAAGGAAAAATGACGTTTCAGGACAAAGAGGTGAGCGGGCTAAAACCCTATCAAGTCACCCAGCGGGGGATGGCGCGAACGTTCCAAAATATTCGCTTATTTAGTGATTTGAGTGTCATCGACAATGTCAAGATCGCTTATCATCAACGTACTTCATACAGCATGGCTAGTGCCTTATTACGTCTGCCCAGTTTTTACTCAGGGGAAGAACAAATGCAACGTAAAGCTATGTCTTTACTAAAGATATTTAACCTTGAAAATAAAGCAAACGAGATAGCTAAGAATTTGCCCTATGGAGAACAACGCCGTTTGGAAATTGCTCGTGCTTTAGGAACCGACCCTAAACTATTATTGCTCGATGAGCCGGCTGCGGGCATGAATCCTCAGGAAACCCAAGATCTAATGAACATGATTCGTTGGATTAGGGAGCAGTTTAAACTTACGATTCTCTTAATAGAACATGATATGTCGCTGGTGATGGGGGTTTGTGAGCGCATCTATGTTTTGGATTATGGTACGATTATTGCTCAGGGTGCACCAGATGAAATTAAACACAATCCCAAAGTCATTGAGGCTTATTTAGGGGAGGAGGTTGTCTGATGCTTGTACTTGAAGATATTAACGTATACTACGGCGCGATTCATGCCCTTAAAGGTATCTCCTTTGAGGTTAACCAGGGAGAAGTTGTTACTCTGATTGGCTCAAATGGAGCAGGGAAAAGCACAAGTCTTAAGACAATTTCAGGATTACTGCGCCCAAAAACGGGTAAAATTACGTTTAAGGGTGAGAATCTAGCCAGTATTGCGCCTCAAGTTATTGTGTCCAAAGGGATATCACAGGTTCCTGAAGGTCGTCATGTGTTTGCTAATATGACAGTCATCGAAAACTTGGAACTCGGTGCCTATTTACGCAAGGACAAAGCAGGGATTAAGCAAGACATACAACGTGTTTATGAGTTGTTTCCCCGTCTTCAAGAACGTAATACTCAAATTTCGGGTACCTTGTCTGGTGGGGAGCAGCAAATGTTGGCCATGGGGCGAGCCCTGATGTCGAAACCACAGCTCCTTCTTCTCGATGAGCCTTCAATGGGTTTGGCTCCTATTTTGGTTAAACAGATTTTTTCGATTATCAAGGACATTAATGCGAGTGGGACGACTATTTTATTAGTAGAACAAAATGCTCACATGGCTCTTTCAGTTGCAAATCGAGCCTATGTACTTGAGACCGGAAAAATTGTGCTTTCTGGAGATTCCAAAAAATTAGCCGCAAGTGAAGAAGTCCGTAAGGCCTACCTCGGTGGGTAGAAAGAAAGGGGCAAAAGAAAAATGTATGTTCGCCAATTTATGACATCTCAGGTTTTTACAGTGAGTCCAGAAGAATCTATCGCAGATACGATGGCCCTCATGCGGGAGAAGAAGATAACAAAACTGCCGGTTATGGATAAGGGTAAACTTGTGGGGTTTGTGACAGATGGGGATCTCCGAGAGGTCTCTCCTTCTCCTGCTACGACGTTAAGTATTTTTGAACTCAATTATCTCATTGCAAAAACGCCTATTCGAGAAGTCGCGGTGAAAAAGGTGATGACCTGTCACCCTGACACGCAGATTGAGGAAGCGGCTTTGTTAATGCGTGAACATAAAATTGGTGGCTTACCTGTGCTTGATGAAGGTAAGCTGGTCGGTATGATTACAGGAACCGACATTTTGGATGCCTTCTTGGATATTATGGGCTTTCGAAGTCCAGGTCAGCGCGTGGTAATAGAAACTAAGGATGATGCAGGTGTCATGTTGGACCTAGCCGTGACAATCAAGCAGTTTGATGTTAATATAGCGAGTTTTGCGGTTTACCATCTCAAGGATAATCAGGTCCAGATTCTTGCCCACCTACAAGGTGAACAAGTAGCTGAGGTCAAAGCGTCATTAAAAGAAAAAGGGTATCGCATCAAAGAATAAAAATAAGAAAGTTACTGGATAAATTAGATTCAGTAACTTTCTTTATTTGGAAAAAGGGTTATAATAAAAAGAAAATTCAAATAAATATCTTATTGATAAAGGAGATGGACCGATGTATCTTTTTAACCGTTCTATTTCTGTGAATGTCTGTTTAGTAGGTGAAAAGACTTTCAAGGTAAATGGAGTTTTTCTGGATAGTCTGCATGAACTTTGTTTAACCCTCGAAGCTGATCTCGAAAGTTATACAATTACTGCAGCCGAGGGTGAACTTTGTCGCGCTCCCTATACGGATTGCGGACACATCAAAGAACGGATTAAAAAACTCGCAGGAGTTGATCTGAAACGTAATGTCCGCAAGCAGGTTCAAGCGATAGTCGGGTTAGAACATGGCTGTACTCATTTGACGGACCTCACACTCGAGTGTGTGAAAGGGATACTTCAAGGCAAATTCCAGTTAATGCATCATAGACAACCTGAAGAAAGAACAGTTCATCTTGAGCAACATCTTAAAGGGACCTGCCTGCACTATAAATAGTGACAGTCCATTGTAGTGTAATCACTATTTTTGCTCGGGCTTAGAATAGGCAATTAGGATGGTCTCTTGGGCGGTAGGGTTAGTAGTATTAAATTTTGTTTCTAACGACTTAACCTCGTCAATCTGGTTGTTAGATAAACTGGAAAACGCTACTTCGCTTCGGTCCATAGTTATAACCTCCTTTCTTTAACATAGACTCATTAGTGTTGATCATTACGTCTAAAACATACTATGATCTTAAATAGAAATAGATGGGGCTATATATTTACTGTGCACAAATCTGTGGTAATATATACCTTATAATTAGCTGGTGCAAGAATATAGGCATCAAATATAAATATTAATATTTACTTCCATAATATGAATGAATGTGTTAATATTACTGTCAACGGAATGGGGATGGATAGTGGCTGGTGCTATTCCCGGACTTCAAATCCGCGTGTCGGGGCGCAGAACGTTCCGAGGTGTGTTCGATTCGCACGCATCCCCGCCATAATCGAGGTTCTGAATATCGGGTATAAGGCAGCGAGAAGCTGTCTTTTTGATTTCCTTAGTTGATTAATGCCTGATACTGCAGGATTTTTGCGAGTTTAAACCGAATATTATGGATTAGTTAAATAGATGAGTTGAGTTAATAGAAACTATTGATCGTTTATAACAGGGGGGAGTATATTTGAATCTTCTTGATGTGCTCATTTTAGGGTTTATATTGTTGGGAGCTTTACATGGATATCAGAGAGGCCTTATAACGAGCATTATTAATTTTTTGAGTAGCATCGTGGGTTTTGTAGTAGCTTCTTGGGGATACATGGTTGCTCTTCACTGGGTGGAACAATACTTACCGCTTCAACAATGGTTGGAACCCGTGATTTATAGAGTGATGCTTCCTGCTGTTAAATCTAAAGCCGGTACTCTTCAACAACAGGCTTTAGGGAATATTTTAGGTGCCCTACCTCCAGAATGGCGAAATATATTGGCCCCGTTGAACCTATCTAGCAGCCAGGTACCGCAAGCAATTGAACAAGTGACACAACGATTGGCGGGAATGTTTACAGAACATATTCTGAGCCTTATCGCCTTCGGTTGTGTTTTCTGCGTTGTGGTGGTTTTGCTACAGATCTTGGTCGCAATTCTTCTTCGTCCTTTTGGTGGTTGGGGAGGGGCTTTTAATCGTAGTGGCGGCCTTATGTTTGGGGGGTTAAGTGCTCTTATTAGTTTGGCTGTTTTGGTGGGGTTATTTTCTCCGCTTTTGAAACTAGGGGTAGGTGAAAGTATAAATAATCTCATTCAGAATTCAAGCTTTTATCCATATTTGATAGGCATCTTTCAGGCCCTAGACCAGGCCTTTTCAGCACAACTCAGTCAAAAACTGCTCGAACCGCTTTCACTTGGTAAGGGCGTTTGGTTTTAACTTATCAATTACCATTATCTAAAGGCGTTAGTGGGACACCTATTGTATAATTTAAACAAGAAGCAGAAAACTTAGGTGGAGATGAGAACAGCTCAAGAGTGGAAAGGAGATTATTTACTAGGCGTATGTTAGTAGATAAATAAGGAAAACATCTTTTAGATGAGCGTAAAACAAAATGCGTTAATTTGAACGTAAATTAAATGGCGAAATAAATTTGCGAAGTGCGAGGTACGAAGCAAAGTAAGATATTTAGATATCTGAGCCCCGAACTTCGAACCTCGAACCTCGATCAGGGGGTTAACAGATGATTCCTTTAAATGTTGGGGATATTGTTCGTCTTCGTAAACCACACCCTTGTGGAAGTACCGATTGGAAAATAATGCGAACGGGGATGGATTTTCGGATTCAGTGTTTAGGCTGTCAACATCAAGCCTGGATTCCAAGGATCAAACTCGAGCGTAATTTAAAAGAAATTATACAAAAAGACGAAGAAAGTCGTATGAGTTAACATCACCTATAATCTCAAAGAGATTATAGGTCTGCGTATAAAGAGGAGGTTGAAGCATGACATTACATGCAGGAATTGTTGGTTTGCCTAATGTTGGCAAATCAACGTTGTTTAATGCAATTACCCAAGCGGGTGCAGAGGCGGCCAATTACCCATTTTGTACCATAGATCCGAATGTGGGAATGGTAGAAGTGCCCGATTCCCGTTTGCAGAAATTAGCGGAGATGGTTCATCCCAAAAAGATTGTTCCAGCCACGGTCGAGTTTGTGGATATTGCCGGACTCGTCAAGGGAGCGAGTAAAGGAGAGGGGTTAGGAAATAAATTTCTTTCCCATATCCGTGAAGTAGATGCCATTGTGCATGTGGTGCGTTGCTTTGAAGACGAGAATGTGATCCACGTCGAAGGAACTGTTAACCCCAAACGGGATATTGAGACGATAGACCTTGAGTTGGTCTTGGCTGACATGGAGAGTGTAGAGCGACGAGCGAGTCGTTCGTCCAAACTCTTGAAAACTGGGAACAAAAAGGTTCAAAGCGAAGTTGCCCTCTTAGAACGGTTGAAGGAAGTCTTTGACCGGGGAAAAGGAGCTCGTTCTCTAATCTATACAGAAGAGGAACGGGATATCCTCAAGGGGTTTACACTTTTGACCTCGAAACCGGTCCTCTATGTTGCGAACGTTAGCGAAGGCGGTCTCGCTACAGCAGCCGATAATCCCTATGTTCAGCAAGTTATGGCGATTGCGGTCGAAGAGGGAGCAGAAGCAGTGGTAGTCTGTGCTCAGATTGAAGCAGAGATTGCAGAACTAGAGGAGGAAGAAAAAGAAGTATTCTTACAGGATTTGGGACTCGAAGAGTCAGGACTTGACAGATTAATTCGGGCAGCTTTTCATTTATTAGGATTAATGACGTTTTTTACAGCGGGTCCAATAGAAGTAAAAGCCTGGACGATTCATCAGGGAACAAAAGCGCCTCAGGCTGCCGGGGTAATTCATACAGATTTTGAACATGGATTCATCCGGGCGGAAGTGGTCTCCTATCAAGATTTTGTGGAGCACAACGGGTTGAACGGTGCCAGAGATAAAGGGTTAGTCCGCTTGGAAGGCAAAGAGTACGTCATGCAGAACGGAGACATTGTTCATTTCCGTTTTAACGTCTAAAACCAGAGGCCGGATAACAGAGGCCTGAGATCAGAATAAAAGTTGCTTTTATGGCAACTAGATGGTATAATTTCTGCTTGGTAGTCTAAATATCCCTGCTCCGTTCAACGGGGCCGCTTAGTCCGAGGGGAGGTGCAAATATGAAAGCGTACGAATTACTTTATATCATCCGGCCAGATCTGGATGAGGAGGCGACCACTGCACTGGTTGACCGTTTAAGTGGGCTCGTAGCCAGCAATGGCGGCGATAACTTAACGGTAGAAAAGTGGGGTAAACGTCGGTTGGCTTATGAAATCGAAGATTATAAAGAAGGTCAATATATCCTGATGAACTTTGAAGGCGAAGGCCGTACATCTCAGGAAATTGAGCGGGTTATGAAAATTTCCGACGATGTAATCCGTTTCCTGACGGTTAGAAAAGAAGACTAAAAGGACGGTGGGGCACATATGTTGAATCGCGTCGTTTTGATTGGCCGTTTAACGAAAGACCCCGAGTTACGCTATACTCCAAGCGGTGTAGCTGTAGCTAATTTTACCCTAGCGATTGATAGAAATTACAAAAACGCTCAGGGAGAGCGAGAGGCAGATTTTATTCCCTGTGTGGTTTATCGACAGTCTGCCGAGTTCTGTGCGAATTATTTGGCCAAGGGAAAAATGGCGGCTGCGGATGGCCGAATTCAGGTTCGTACGTATACTGGTCAAGACGGTCAAAAACGTTGGGTTACAGAGGTTATTGCAGAAAATGTTCACTTATTAAGTCCAAAGGACAGCGGAGGCGGGGGCATGGAATCGGGCTCACCAAACAAAACTGGTTCATTTGGACATGAAGTAAATTTGGATGATGACATCCCATTCTAAATAAAGGGAGGGGAGAATTAGTATGAAACGTGAACGCGGACGTCGCCCTCGTAAGCGGGTATGCAGTTTTTGTGTGGATAAAGTTGTTTCTATGGATTACAAAGAGACACATAAAGTACGCAAGTATGTTACGGATCGTGGCAAAATATTGCCTCGCCGTATTTCGGGAAACTGCGCAATGCATCAGCGCCAAGTGACCTTGGCCATCAAACGGGCTCGCAGTATTGCCTTGTTACCATATAGTGTAGAGTAGAAAAAAGGGAGCGAGAGCTCCCTTTTTGCATATCGGACCCCCATCCCACTGTGTAGAAGTACTGCTGCAAGGGATTGGCGAAATTTTCATGCGCGTGAAGTGCAGGAGTTTCGTGTGCTTATCACGAACTGTTTGTTAAGTATCCTTATGTGTCAGGATGTTTAGCTGTAGCTGAACAAGTTCACTGAGAAAAATGGACTTTAGGAGGGGGAACCCCTGGAACATGTCGAAATTGATGTTGTAAAAGGCTTAAGGGCTATTGATGAACTAAAGGTCAATTTAATTCAGGCACAGTGGCTTATTCAACATGGGACACTGTGTGGTTCGGAAGCAGAGATGGTTCAGGGGCTGGCCGATCTTGTAGGTATGAGTTATTTGCTGGCAAGACGGTTAGGTTTTGACTTTTCCCGGCTTGATCGCATGCTTTTACAACGCCTTGAGAGCTTAAAAGATGCCGATGAGATGAACCTTGAAAAACAGTGGGGAGATTTTAGTTTGCTCTTGAGCTATCTCGCCCCTGAAGATTAAGTTAATAGGAGAATGGGAGCATGTTTATAAGTGATGAAACGGTTGTAAACTATCTGGCTGGGATGATTCTATTGACCTTTCCTGGGGTGGGAGTTGCTTGGGGAACATGGGGATTTGTCTGGGAAGTACTCATGTTACTCGCCGTGTTTTTGATTGGTCTTCGCAAAGGGTTGCTTATAGCCGCGGCTTTTCTATTGATTGGCTATGTGGCACCGTTGCTTGTTTTAGGAATTACAGCCTTTGATCAGATGAGTCTCATCCCTCTGGCCGGGTTACTGGGTGTTTTAGGCTGGCATAAACATTGGCCGGTAAAGATGACTTTCTTCTGGAGTGCTATGCTGGCTGCAGTCATAGGGGCAATACCAACTCTTTCTTTCGTGGCGCATGGATTTGATGCCAAAACCGTGAGCGATATGATTAATATGATTGTACAGCAATACCAAGCTTCGGGATTACTGGCAGTGATCCAACAACAAGGGATCACTGAGGTGCAAGTGCGAGATTTCTTACAACAAGGATTTCATTTTTACGCTTTAATAATTCCTAGCTTTGCAGCAATATCTGCTTTTATTGAATTTGGCTTGGTTTTTTATATTGTCAGGCGTTGGTTTAAGGTGGACGAAGGTCGGATTCCGTTTTCGCGTTGGAGTTTGCCTTGGTATGCTGTTTGGGGTGCAGTTTTAGGTATTGCTTTCTATCTTTTGGGGGATCAATTTTCTTGGACTATTCTTCGAGGCATAGGGATCAACTTAATGGTTGTCTACGGGGCCTTAACCTTAGTTTTGGGTACCTCGGTGTATCTGTATTTATTACAATCGCCTAGGATTCCCCGCTTTCTTAAATTGGCCTTGATCGTAGCGAGTTTTTTTTATTTTTTCTTCAGTATCATCAGTCTTATAATGTTTGGATTGTTTGACCTAGTATTTAACTTTCGTCATCTACCAGAAGAATCGTAAGGAGGAATTCACATGAAAGTTATTCTCCAAGCAGATGTAAAAGGAACGGGTAAAAAGGGACAGGTTTTTGAAGTTGCAGATGGGTACGCCCGTAACTTCCTCTTTCCTAAAAAATTAGCGATTGAAGCGACGACCGGAAATATTCAGGATATATCCCATAAGAAAGCAGTGGAAGAACGCCGCAAGGAAAAAGAAAAAGAAAATGCAGTTGAATTAGCAGGTAAACTAAATGCTCTAAAAATTGAAGTCAAGACTAAGACAGGTGAAGGTGGGCGCTTGTTTGGTTCAGTGACCAGCAAGGAGATTGCCGACGCCTTAAAAAAACAGCATGGAATTGAAGTGGATAAACGTAAGCTAGAGCTGAAAGAGCCGATTAAAGCCCTAGGAAGTTATGAGATTCATGTGAAAATCCATCATGATGTGATGGCAACTCTCCAAGTTCATGTCTCCGCGGTATAGTGGAAATATTTTCGCAACAGGTCTCATGAAAGGGGATCCCTGATGAAAGGGCTTTTGACAAAATGGCTAGATCATATGAATGTTAGTGATCGGCTACAGGATGAGGAAGAGTGGCGCCGAGAGGTTGATGCACTCTATGTTTTGCTTTCAAATTATCATGGAACCGACAAGCTAGTTCTTAAGGCCAGTAGGTTGGAAGCACTCAAACTTATGCGTTCGGATGAACTTGTTGAACGTGTTGCCGGATTGCGCAAAATTGTTTCGGATGATCCTACTGTCCAGCAGGTTCCGAAGCTCCAGGAAATCCCACAGCTTTTAGATGAGATCGAGGAACAGATCGCGGAACTTATTGCCCGGCGTTCGGTTGAAGAACGGCTGGAACGTGTTGTTTCCGAAAAAATGCAGGAACGACATGAAGATTATGTTAAAGAAATCAAACTTCAAGTCCTTCAAGAAACGTCAGGGCCTGAAAATGCTCAAACACTCAAGAAGTTAGCTATACTAGAAAAGATGAATACTGTTTCACTGAAGTGCTCCGCGTTCGACGTATTGCGTCCGCAGGCCGTAGAAGAGATTGTTGGACAGGAAAGCGCTGTGCAAGCTTTGTTGGCCAAGTTGGCAACTCCATACCCCCAACATATCTTGATCTATGGTCCTCCTGGAGTCGGCAAGACGTCCGCAGCTCGGGTCTCGTTAGAAGCGGTCAAGAATCATTCCCATTCTCCTTTTGCTAAAGAAGCTCCCTTTATCGAAGTGGACGGGACGACGTTAAGATGGGATCCCCGAGATGTAACCAATCCTCTTATGGGATCGGTGCATGATCCAATTTACCAAGGAGCGAAGCATGACTTAGCAGATATAGGCATCCCGGAGCCCAAAATGGGTCTGGTGACTGAGGCTCACGGTGGAATTCTCTTCATCGATGAAATCGGAGAAATGGATCCCTTACTTTTAAATAAATTGCTTAAAGTAATGGAAGATAAGCGTGTATCGTTTGATTCTTCGTATTATGATCCAGGTAATCCCCAAATTCCTCAGTGGATTAAGAAACTCTTTGATGAAGGAGCACCCGCTGATTTTGTCCTCATCGGGGCTACGACAAGAGATCCTTCAGAGCTCAATCCCGCAATTCGTTCCCGCTGTTCGGAAGTCTTTTTTGTGCCGCTTGAGCCCAGAGATGTTCAGCACATTGTTCGTCAAGCTGCTCAAAAACTGGGAGTGGCCTTGGAAGATAATGTTCCTGAAATCATCAGTGAATACGTGATTGAGGGACGCAAAGCGAATAGTATTCTAACTGATGCTTACGGACTAGCTAGATATCGTAACCTGGATCAAGACGAAGTTAGGGTGACAAGTACCGATGTTTATGAAGTTCTGCATTCGGCCCGGCTTACCCCTTATATTTTCCGGAAGGTCCAACCTGGCGCAGAAGTAGGGAGAATCTTGGGGCTGGGCGTATCTGGATTTTTGGGCTCCGTGTTAGAGATCGAGGCGATTACCTTTGAGGGACGGGATGGCAAAGGAACGGTACGTTTTAATGAAACGGCAGGAAGTATGGCCCGGGATGCTGTCTTTAATGCCGCCTCGGTCATTCGTGATCTGACTGGGGAAGATTTGCGCAATTACGATGTGCATGTCAATGTGGTCGGCGGGGCAAAAATCGACGGTCCTTCGGCGGGCTTAGCAACGACGCTAGCCATTTACAGCGCCTTGAAAAAGCAGCCACTGCGCCAAGATGTCGCCGTTACCGGAGAGATTTCCATTCAGGGTAAAGTTAAACCAGTGGGCGGCATTTACGAAAAGATTTTCGGGGCCAAACAAGTTGAAGTTCGCAAGGTTTTAATCCCTTTTGAAAATATGGCGGATGTACCTCAGAGTTTGCAGGGTATTGAAGTGGCGGCTGTCAGTACAATCGAAGAGGCCATGAAACATGTATTTTAATACCTGGAGGGCAACTCATGATTTGACCCTCCGGGCTATCCTTTTACGTAGGTAAATCCATTGAACGCAAGGATGACCGGGAGGAGAGAAGCTATGGAACTAATAAAAGTTCCACCACAGAATTTAGAGGCCGAACAGGCGGTCTTGGGCGCGATGATGCTCGAACCGGAGGCTGGAAGTTCTGTCTTTGAACTGCTTCAACCGGAGGATTTTTACAGAGATAATCACCGTTTAATTTTTTCCGCGCTGCGGGATCTCTTTGAAAAAGGTGATCCGGTTGATCTGGTCAGTGTCGCGGAGATTTTGCGCAAGCAAGGGCGTCTGGAACAGGTAGGCGGGATTGCAACGATCTCGGAGATTGCCCGTTCTGTCCCTTCAGCAGCTAATGTGGAGTATTATGCTAAACTGGTGACTGAGAAGGCACTTCTGCGGCAGCTTATTCGTGCGTCAAGCAGTATCTTGGAACGTGGCTATGAGCCAGGAGAAGAGGCACGTGGTCTTCTAGAAGAAGCAGAAAAACTGATTCTTGACCTTTCCCGGCGACGTGTAAAAGATGGGTTTAGCTTTATTCGCGATGTTCTCCTAGAGACGTTTGAAAAAATCGAATATCTCTATGCTAATAAAGGAAATCTCACGGGTGTTCCCACCTTTTTTACAGAACTGGATCGAATGACATCCGGGTGGCAGCCTTCCGATTTAGTGATTATTGCCGGGCGGCCGTCCATGGGGAAAACGGCTATGGTTCTAAACATGGCCCAAAATGCGGCTGTGCGAGCCAAGGTTCCCGTCGTAATTTTTAGTTTGGAAATGTCCAAAGAACAGTTAGTGCAACGGATGCTTTGTGGAGAAGCGATGGTCGACCAACAGCGCGTTCGGACCGGGGATTTGCTGGATGCCGATTGGCCGAAGCTGACGCGAGCGGTCGGTCCTCTCTCTGATGCCCCGATTTTTATCGACGATACGGTGGGGATTTCTTTGGCCGAACTGCGCTCAAAGGCTCGTCGCTTGAAGATGGAACATAATTTGGGGATGATCGTGATTGACTATCTCCAATTGTTGTCAGTTGGGAAAAAGACAGAAAGCCGACAGCAAGAGGTGGCTCAAATCTCCAGAACCCTCAAAGGGCTTGCCCGGGAACTGAAAGTCCCAGTCATTGCCCTGTCCCAGCTTAACCGGGGTGTTGAACAACGCCAGGACAAACGGCCGATAATGTCGGACTTGTTGGAATCAGGGGCAATTGAAGCCGATGCGGATGTGATTTCATTTATTTATCGTGATGAGTATTATAATCATGAGTCGGAGAAGAAAGGCATCGCCGAGTTAATTATTGCCAAACACCGCAATGGTCCGGTAGGAACCGTTGAATTGGGCTTTCTTAAAGAGTTCACAAAATTTGTAAACCTGGAACGACAACATCAAACGGCGTAAGCTTGGTTCCCCTTGCTAATTTATGGGCAAGGGGATTTTTAAGTCCCTTTTATGAAAATGCTTAAACTGATATCGGATGACTGACCCCTAAAATACCGAATGTTTTATGTATATTTATAGTGAATGTTCGATGATTGGATTGACAAGGAGGAGGAGGATTGTTAAGATGAAATTGTTTGTGACTAGAGGTTCTTTGCCTGTCGGTAAAAGTTAACGGCTCTAGGAGGAGATACATATTGAAACATCAAGTGGACGTTTTAATCATCGGAGCGGGTCCGGCCGGGATTTTCACGGCGTTAGAGTTGTCAAAACACAATAAGGATTTAAAAATTTTGATTGTGGATAAAGGAAGAACCATTGACAAACGCAAGTGCCCTGCCCGTGCCACTGGGATTTGTGTCGGCTGTAACCCCTGTGCTATAACCAGAGGATGGTCAGGTGCGGGAGCATTCAGTGATGGAAAGCTGTCTTTAAGTCCTGCAGTTGGTGGGCGATTAATGGAATATATGCAGGAAGATCGAGCGCAGGAACTGATTGATTATGCGGATTTCATTTACCGTCAATTTGGAGCGCAGGAAAAGGTGTACGGTTTAGACACCCGCCGGGTTGAAGAGATCCAATACGAGGCATCACGCTACAACATACAGTTAATTCACTGTCCGGTACGTCATTTAGGGACAGAGCTGGCCTATGATGTCTTAAAAGGCATGTATGAGTATCTTGTGAATAAGACAAATACGACCTTCTGGGAACTTGCTGATGTTAGAGATATTTTAGCCACCCCCGAAGGGATTATCGGAGCAACTATTCAACGCAGAGAGGAACACGAACTGGATGAAGTGTCCGCTCGTTTTGTGGTTGCAGCCCCTGGTCGTGGAGGGGCGAATTGGCTGGCAGAGCAGGCTATTCGTTTAGGTGTGGTAACTGAAAATAATGAAGTTGATATCGGAGTACGGGTCGAAGTACCGAACTCCATTCTCGATCATTTAACACGAGATCTTTACGAACCAAAGCTGGTTTATTATTCGGACACCTATGATCTCAAAACACGAAGTTTCTGCGTCAACCCAGGTGGTGTAGTTTCTGAAGAACACTACGATGGGGGTATCGGTGTGGTAAATGGGCATTGTTATGCTGATCCTGCCAAAAAAACTAAAAATACAAACTTCGCTTTATTGGTGTCAACTCGCTTTACGGAGCCTTTTAATCAACCGATTGAATATGGACGATACATTGCTCGGCTCGCGAACATGTTGACCGGTGGTGGCGTAATGGTTCAGCGCCTGGGGGACCTTCTCAAAGGAAAGAGGACCAATGAAAGCCGTCTGCGTAAATCGACCACCACACCCACGCTGCTCTCCGCAGTTCCAGGCGATCTCAGTTATGTATTGCCGGAACGGTACTTAACCTCTCTTATAGAAACCCTCAAGGCCTTTGATAAAATTGCTCCGGGTATGTATTCAAAAAATACGTTATTATATGGAGTTGAGGTTAAGTTCTATTCTTCGAAAGTGAAAGTTCAAGCGAACTTTGAAACAGCGATTCCACGATTATATACTATCGGTGATGGTGCGGGAATTACCCGCGGCTTGATGCAAGCTTCGGCGACGGGTATTGTTGTGGCTCGCGATATTGTGGCTAAGGTATGACCTGTTGGCAGGGCATAATAAAGATTTACACTTTGCGGGATGCTACCGAATGATAGGGGGCGAAAATTGTTGCTCGATCGATATACCCATCCTGAAATGGGAAAGTTATGGCAGGACGGATATGAATACGAACGTTGGTTGGAAGTCGAACTAGCGGTTGCCGAGGTAATGACGAAGCGGGGAGAGATACCTCTCGAAGCCATGGAAGAAATCCGAGCCAAGGCGAAAGTGAATCCGAAGCGTGTCTTGGAAATTGAGGCTGTGGTCCGCCATGATTTGATTGCTTTTTTGCAAGCCGTTGTCGAGGAAATTGGGGAGGCAGGAAAACACCTTCATCTCGGTTTAACCTCTTCAGATGTCAAGGATACAGCCCTGAGCCTGGTCTTAAGAGATTCAGGGCGGTTATTGAAGGAAGACCTGCAGGCGTTTCGAGACGTTTTGGTCAAACGCGCTTTGGAGAGTAAATATACTGTGATGGTCGGGCGGACTCACGGAATACATGCTGAACCACTGACCTTCGGATTGAAGCTGGCCTTATGGATTGCCGAGATCGATCGTCAAGACGAACGTCTCGACCAAGCTATTGCTACAGTAAGTGCCGGAAAGATTTCTGGAGCCGTAGGAACGTATGCGAACGTTGCGCCTGAAGTCGAAGAGGCCGTCTGCAAGCACCTCGGATTGGAGACAGCTTTGGTAAGCAATCAAATTTTACAAAGGGATCGGCATGCCCATTTTATGACCACCTTGGCCTTAATCGGCGGTTCGCTGGAAAAAATCTCAACGGAGATACGCAATCTGCAACGAACAGATATTCTCGAAGTCGAGGAACCGTTTGCTGAAGGACAAAAAGGATCCTCCGCGATGCCGCATAAGCGTAATCCGATTGTGTGTGAACAAGTAGCGGGCATGTCGCGGCTTCTGCGGGGCAATGCGTTGGCGGCCATGGAGAATATTGCGCTCTGGCATGAGCGGGATATGACTCATTCTTCAGTGGAACGGATTATCCTTCCAGACAGTTGTATTCTTTTAGATCATATGCTTCGACAGATGACGCGAGTAATTTCGGGACTTAAGATTCGTGAGGAGCAGATGAAACGAAATCTGCAGAAAACATTTGGACTGACCTCTTCCCAGCGCGTTCTCTTGGCCTTGGTTGAACATGGCTGTATGCGAGAGGAAGCCTATGCTTGGGTTCAACAGGATGCGTTTCAGGCCTGGGATAATGGGCTTGATTTCATCGAGGTTGTTTCAGCAGACGCCCGCGTTATAAAATATTTGACCAAAGCAGAAATTCAGGGCTTATTTGATTTAAAATATCACCTAGGGCACGTGGATGATATTTTTAGGCGACTGGGATTACATTCTTAGTAACTAGATAGATAGGAGGAATCTTAATGGCTGCTGTTGTGTTGATTGGTTCTCAATGGGGAGATGAAGGCAAAGGTAAGATCACAGATTTCCTGGCCGAAAAGGCGAACCTTGTTGTCCGTTTCCAGGGTGGAAACAATGCAGGTCATACCGTTGTTGCGAATGGAGAAGAATTTAAACTCCATCTTATACCTTCGGGAATCCTATATGAAGACAAGACCTGTGTCATTGGTAATGGTGTAGTAATCGATCCGAAGATTTTGTTGGAGGAACTTGATTATCTTGCCAAACGGGGCATTAAGACGGGCAAACTGCTGATTAGCAGCAATGCCCAGGTGATTATGCCCTACCACCAAGTACTGGACGGTTTGGAAGAAGAAGCACGCGGTGAGCATAAAATTGGTACGACGAAGCGTGGAATTGGCCCTGCCTACATGGATAAGGCATCACGGATTGGGATTCGAATCATTGATCTGCTGGACAAAGAGGAGTTTGCTGATAAACTTCGCCGTAATTTGGTAGAAAAAAATAATTTGTTTGTAAAGGTCTATGGCACGGAAGCTCTAGAATTTGATGGAATTTATGAAGCATACTTGGGTTATGCCGATCGAATTCGTTCCATGGTGGCAGATAGTTCACTGGCGATCGACGTTAGCATCCGAGCAGGGGAGAAAGTGCTCTTTGAAGGCGCACAAGGTACCTTGCTTGACATTGATCATGGGACTTACCCATACGTAACATCTTCTCATCCTATTGCCGGAGGAGCGTGTGTAGGCGCAGGTGTCGGCCCAACCCGTATCGATCGTGTGATCGGGGTAATCAAAGCCTATACCACGCGCGTCGGAGAAGGCCCTTTTCCTACTGAACTTCTGGATGAGAGCGGGGAACAAATGCGGGCTAATGGACATGAATTTGGAACTACGACCGGTCGGCCGCGTCGTTGCGGCTGGTTCGATGCAGTAATTGCCCGTTATGCTGTACGAGTGAGCGGAATCTCGGATTTTGCCGTCACGAAACTCGATGTCCTGACGGGATTTGATATTCTTAAGATCTGTGTCGGGTATCGTGTCAATGAAGAAATCATTCATGAATTTCCGCAAAGTCAAAAGATCTTTAAACAATGTCAACCCGTTTATGAAGAAATGCCCGGCTGGCAAGAAGACTTGACTCATGTCCGGCGCTTCGAAGATCTACCTCTGGCGGCACAAAATTATATCCTCCGGATTGAACAATTGACCGGTGTACCAGCAACGTTGGTCGCCATAGGTCCGGGACGAGAACAGACCATTGTACGCGGTGAAATGTTTTAGTTTATAGCGTAATTTAGCAAATAAACAATTTAACTTGCTAAAAAATAAGACTAAACAAAAGTCTTGACAGATTAACAACATTAGTGTAGTATTTAAATTCGTGGTGTACTTATTTGAGCCATTAGCTCAGTTGGCTAGAGCACCTGACTTTTAATCAGGGTGTCCCGCGTTCGAGTCGCGGATGGCTCACCAATCGCGTAGTTCGTAGTTCGAGATTCGAAACGATTTGGTCGAACCACGAATATCGAATATCGTACATCGATTAAGGCCCGTTGGTCAAGCGGTCTAAGACACCGCCCTTTCACGGCGGTTACACGGGTTCGAATCCCGTACGGGTCACCATATCTTACGCCTCGGTAGCTCAGTCGGTAGAGCAGAGGACTGAAAATCCTCGTGTCGGCGGTTCGATTCCGTCCTGAGGCACCACTTTAACTATGACGAATAGATGAAGCTTGTTTCAACAAGTTCATGATAGTATCCTGTAGATACACTCAACGGTTAAACATTGATTCTCTAAGCATTGCTCGAAAATTTAAGTTTTAGCTCTAGAAGATTTAGAAAACTACTAATATATTAAAGGTTCTGAAAATTTCCTTCACGGAAAATATCAGAACTTTTTTGTTTGCAGCCAATGCTTGAAACGGCTAAGGCAACTCTTTCCTATGAAAAAGGAGAGTTCCAATAGCTATTTAAATCTTATAAATAGTTGAATGAAATAGTTTGTAAAGTATATAATTAAAGTACTATGGCTTAAAATTAAATATAGTATGGAATCATAGGTGGAAGGAAATAACTTACTTTTGTAGAAATAGTGTTCAAAGATTTCTAAGGAGGAATTTGACTATGAAGCTATTTTTCATATCGGATATACATGGTTCTCTGCATTATCTCAGGATGGCATTAGATAACTTCAAAAATGAGAAGGCTGATTATATAGTTATTCTAGGTGACCAATTATACCATGGTGCAAGGAACCCCTTACCAATAGAATATAACCCTGGTGAAGTGGCTAAATTACTTAATCAATTCGCTGACAGAATCATAGCCGTTAGAGGTAATTGTGATAGCGAAGTGGATGAAATGGTCATTGAATTTCCAATGATGTCCACATACTCTACAGTTTTATATAATGGAAGGCGTTTATTTTTAACACATGGTCATATTTATCATGAAAATAATATACCCAGACTAAAGGAAGGGGATGCCGTAATTTATGGACATACCCATGTGCCCAAATTAGAAAAAAAGGGGAATATATTTATAATTAATCCAGGCTCAATTACATTTCCGAAGGAAAACAATCCAAATACCTTTGGAGTTTTAGAAGAAAATGTTTTTAAAATTAAGGACTTAAATGGAAATCTGTTTAAGGAAATTGAATTAATTTAGCCTCACATAGATTTAGAAGGATATCTGACCATGGAGAAATATATTTTTAATGCGCAGAGAAGTGATTGAAGTTGACATATTAGATATTTACGCTTATAATTCTCTTTGTCGGGAAAAGGGAGTCCAATAGTTTTTAAAAGGACGACTTGGTAAAACCTTTCTTATATTATGCGGACGTGGCTCAGCGGTAGAGCATTGGCTTCCCAAGCCGAGGATCGCGAGTTCGAATCTCGTCGTCCGCTCCATATGTATTACAAGCCAACAATGGCTTTAACGTAGGCTTTGAGGTATATTTGCGATTTATTCGTAGGTATACCTCTTTAATTTATTCCTACGGAAGCCGTGGGTTTCACTCAGGGTAACGGCTACTGCCTAAATTTAAAAAAAAGGTGGTAAAATCAATGGCTAAGAGCAAGATTACGATGAACACTAAGCCGTTACCTATTGAAAGTAACAATTATATGTCAGTGTTGGATTTCGTCAAATTACATGATTCTTTCGTAAGTCAAAAACTCGTCGAAGGCTTATCACAAAGGACTTTGCAGGATTACAAGAAGAACATGGATTATTTCATAAAGTGGCTTGAGCAGAGCAACGGTTATCAGGAAGCCGTTGGCTTGATAAGGTACTATTTAATGAGTATTCCGCTCATATGATAATGAACAACTATGCACCAAACACCATTAATATTAGGCTTAGAACCATTAAGACATATCTTAATTGGTTGCGTTCTATGAAACGCACAACGTGCGCACTGAAAAGCGGGATGAGAGTGAAGGAGAAAAAGGAGTAAGAATTCGGAGTATACGTTGGGACGTCCTGAATCGTATACTTTCATTTATTTCTTCGTCCATTTACCGTCTTACGCCATGTAATCCAAAACTACTATCCCCCTGTATGTTTCCAGCTTCTTTTGGTAGACTTAGATTTTTGATTGTCATTGTTGTTTTAGTCGACAATGACAAGAATTTTTCAACTGGGCTAAATAGATAACCTAACAGTCCTAGAGCCTTTGTTCTATAGTGCATTGGGATTGTAATAACAGGTTAACTGTTCCATTACTTCAACTGCAGCCAAGGCGTTGATGGTAGCAAGTCCTCCTACTGGTAATAGCAAAATGTCTACACTCCCAATCTGTTCGAGTTGCTTGGGTGAAAATTTATGACCTAAATCACCACAATGGCAAACGTTTATGTCATCTATCGTGTACTTAAACACAATGTTCTTTCCTCTAAAGTACCACCCTTATTATCGTGAAAAGTTGATATGCCAGAAATGACAATAATTGTGTGAATGGTTGATAGGACTAGGTACGACCATAGGAACATGTTTTAGGGGTTTGAGGTAGACTGTTTTGGAGTATGGTAGAACCAAGGGAACATGTGGAGTATGTAATTGTTTCCAATGTGGTTGATAATTCCTTGCTGTGGCAAATTCAATGAATAAGTACATATTTGCATGAATTGCCAGATCGTTTTATTGGGTAACGGTCTGACCTTTTTGTTTTTGGATTAATTTTTCTATCTTGGAAGGAATTCGAGGTAAAATGGGGAAAGTTTAAAGGTGAATTCTATGGTGGCTTAGAAAGAATCTCGACTTTAAGAATTACTAAACTAATGCGTAGGAAGTATGAGTAGCTAATATCTACACTAATATCCTATCATTAATTTCCTTATGAAGGAAAGAGAGGGTGTAGCGAGAATGTTTTCTCTACCCGGTTACATAAGTACTGAAGAGTTGTATGAAAACAATCTGTTAAAGGTATATCGGGGTAAAAGCATTCAAGACCAATCGCCGGTTATGATCAAGGCTCTCCAGGCGGGAGCTAGCCCGGTTGACGTGGCGAAACTCATGAATGAATATGAGATTACCCGGAGCCTCGACATTAAGGGTATAATTAAGCCGGTGCGACTGGAACGGGCTGGGTTAACCATCGCCCTGATTATGGAAGATGACGGGTCCATTCTATTCTCAAAATACCTGCAGACCAGCAGCCCGGACTTGCAGGCTTTCTTTCCTTTTGCCATTCAACTGACAGAAATATTCGGGGAATTCCATCAAAAAGGTTTCATTCACCGGGACTTAAAGCCGGAAAATATTCTCATTCAGCCCAGCACAGGACAGTTGAAAATTATAATCACCTCAGCCCTTAAGACCAGAGAAGGTCAAAATGAGTTGATTCCCAATTTTCTAGCAGGAAGCCCGGCCTTTATGTCCCCGGAGCAGATCGGGCGGATGAACAAGACAATTGATTACAGCAGCGATTTTTATTCCCTAGGAGTTGTCTTTTATAAAATCCTGACCGGTCAGCTTCCTTTCCAAGCCGACGAGCCAATTCAATGGGTCCATGCCCACATGGCTCAAAAACCTGTATCCCCCAAGGAGATTAACCCGGATATTCCCCCGGTGGTCTCCGCGATCATCATGAAATTACTGGCCAAGACTGCTGAAGAGCGCTACCAGAGCGCTGCCGGGCTTTTAGAGGACCTAAAAGAATGCCAGCGGCAGTGGAGCCAAACCGGAGTGATTGTACCCTTTACACTCGGTCGGGTGGGCTTGTCCGGTCTTTTTCAGCTTCCCTGCATGCTTTACGGGCGAGAAAAAGAGATGGAAGTTTTGACGGCTGCTTATGAGTGCCTGTGTTCAGGTCGGGCAGGGTTATTACTGGTGCAAGGATACGCAGGTACTGGAAAAACGGCATTGATCCATGAAACACTGCGACCTCTGGCGGCAGAGAGGGGATATTTTACAACCGGAAAGTATGACCAGCTCCAGCAGAACATTCCTTTTGCTCCCTTCACTAAGGCATTAGGGGGCTTGATGCATCAGTTCCTTACCGAGAGCCGGGAAAGTCTCATCGCATGGAAAAAAAGACTTTCCCTCGCCCTGGGCCGGAACGGGGCGGTTATTACTGAGATTATTCCTGAAGTTGAATTGATCGTGGGCCCCCAACCCCCGTTGGAAACACTGCCACTGCGGGAAACACAAAACCGCTTTCGGATGGTATTCCGGAATTTTATCCGGGCCTTAGCTAAAAAGGAACATCCGTTGGCTATATTTTTAGATGACCTGCAGTGGGCGGACCAGGCATCTTTGGAGTTGCTCCACTACTTGTGCGAGGACGCCAAAAACCATTACCTGTTATTTATCGGTGCTTACCGGGATAACGAAGTAACCAGCACGCACCCGCTGCTGAGTATTTGTGCCGAACTTCAAAAAACGGGAATCCCCGTCCAACATCTGACACTGACGTCCCTGGATCCGATCCATACCTGTCAACTCGTAGCCGATACCTTACACTGTGACAAGGCGAAGTCGAAGCAGCTGGCAGAAATCTTGCACCGGAAGACAAGCGGCAACCCTTTCTTTTTAAAACAGTTGATCATGGAAGCTTATGAATGTAATCTTCTGCGCTTGAGTGCGCAGGACGGCTGCCTAGAGTGGGACCCGGCCTCTATCCAGGAAATGCCGATGACAGACGATGTGATCAATCTCTTGTTGGGCAAGCTGAAAAAGCTTCCGGATAAGACTCGAAAAGTTTTAAGTCTGGCCGCTTGTATCGGAAATACATTTGACTTAAAAACACTGGCCATCGCTAGTGAGAAGACACGAGCTCAAACGGCCGCCGATCTCCGCCCGTCAATTGCGGAAGGATTCGCCTTGCCCGTAAATGATCGGGATAATTTAGCAGACAGATACGAGTTTTCGCACGACCGTGTCCAACAAGCAGCCTACTTTCTGGTACCGGAAGATGAGAAAAAAGAGGCCCACTTAAAGATCGGTCGGTTAATTTTAAAGAATACAGTGCAGGATGAACTGATCATTAACATTTTCAACATCATGGATCAATTGAACCGTGGCTTGGATTTAATCGAAAACTCGTCCGAAAGGATCAAACTGGCGGGATATAACCTGCTGGCCGGTATCAAGTCCAAGGCTTCCACAGCCTATGGTTCAGCGTTAAACTATTTTAAATACGGCCTGGAGCTTCTAACGGACCAAGCGTGGAACGAGCATTACCGGTTAACCTTTAACCTGCACCTAGAACTCTCTCAGTGCGAATATCTTTGTGGACGTTATGACATTGCAGAGCAGCTCTTTGAATCGCTCCTGGCCAGGGCTAAAACGGACCTGGAAAGGGCTGATATATACAGTATTAAAATGACATTATACTCTGGGACAGAAAGATATCATGAAGCACTGCAATTAGGGATCAAGGGCTTAATTCTACTGGGGGTGAATTTACCGGAGAGTCCCGGAAAATTTGCCTTTATCAAAGAGATCTTCCTGGCTAAATGGCACCTGCGCAGCCTCAAGATAGACGATTTTTCTTATTTGCCGGAAATAAGCGACCAGGTACAAATAAAAATAATGAGGCTTCTAATAGCGCAGGCCAGCGCGGCCTGTATCCTCAATCCTGAATTGTTTGCGCTGATCATGTTGAGGATATTCAATCTTTCAATTAAATATGGCAACAACGATTACTCTGCTATTGGCTTTGGCAGCTACAGTTTCGTCATTGGTAGTATAATGGGAGACTATAGAACAGGGCATAAGTTTGAGCAACTGGCCCTGAAACTTATTGAGGAATACGATAATAGATACTGCAAGTGCATATTCTATTTTATAATTGGCACATTTATAAGCCACTGGGCAGAACATGGAAAAACCAGCATTAAGCATTTGCAAAAGGCTGTTGATAATGGCCTTGAAGCCGGGGAATTGCTATTTACCGGGTTTGCGATGGCCATGCTGATAGAAATTAAATTTCTGTTAGGGGTTCCTTTAGAAGATCTGGCTCAGGAATGTCAGAGTCATTATGGCTTAACAAAACGGGCCATTTTAAACTATCAGCTGTTGATAGCCAATTTAAGAGGATTGGGTGGTGACCTTAATACTCTCGGAAGCGAGGGAAACTCCGACGAAGGAATGCCTCCAATTAATGAAGATGATTTAAGAGAATTAATAAAAGGCGATAATAAAGCTTTTATGACCTATCATTTTTCTAAATTACAATTAAATTACCTGTATGGTGATTATGAGAGTGCCCTGGCCATAGCGGAAAAGGCCCAACAGAATTTGTATGACGTTAGTGGTTATATGCTTTTTGCTGAGTACATCTTCTATTATTCTCTGGTGATCACCGCTGTTTATGATCGACTGTCGGCAGAACAGAAGAGTAAATACTGGAAAATAATTAAAAAGCACCAGCGAAACTTTAAAATGTGGTCAAATTCCTGTCCCGCCAACTTTCAACACAAATACCTGCTAGTTGCTGCCGAATTAGCCCGTCTGGTTGGCAAGGACAGTGAAGCCATGACTTTGTACGACCGTGCTATCCAGTTCGCCCATGAGAATGGCTTCTGCC
Source organism: Desulfosporosinus sp. (assembly GCA_031292075.1). Lineage (GTDB taxonomy): Bacteria > Bacillota > Desulfitobacteriia > Desulfitobacteriales > Desulfitobacteriaceae > Desulfosporosinus. Next base: position 2,335 of record JARLHW010000091.1, on the reverse strand, counting down.
AAAATGAAGCTATCGCCAGCGAGTTGGCAGCCAGGTTTTATCTGGCAAAAGGTCGGGACAAGGTTGCCCAGGTCTATCTGACCGACGCCTGCCATGGATATCATAAATGGGGAGCCGTAAGAAAAGTACGAACTTTGCAAGATCAGTACCCCCACTTGTTAGCCGGAATATTTATTATAGAAAAAGAGGCGCTTGAACCCTCAGAAATATTTAAATCCCCCTACCAGTTTGTCAACGTTGGCGACAGCAATTCAACGGACGAACTGGACCTATACACCATCCGGAAAGCGTTACAAAGATTATCTAAAGAGACAGTTCCTGAAAAGTTGCTGAAAAGCTTTTTGGATATTGTCCTTGAGTATGCCGGAGCTGACAAGGGGTACCTGATTCTGGAAAAAAATGAGGAATTATTTATTGAAACTGCCAAAGATACTGAAATCCACACTGTAACAGTGGTAACACCGGTTCCCCTGGAAAAAAGCACCAAACTTTCTAAGTCGATGGTCCGGTATGTGGCCCGGACTCTTGAACCCGTGGTGGTAAACGACATGGATCAAGCCGGAATTTTTGCCAGGGATCGCTATCTGGCTCAATCCCGTACTAAATCCATTGTTTGCCTGTCCTTGTTGTGTCAGGGTATACCAATGGGCGTCCTGTACCTAGAAAACAGCCTGATTACCGGTGTGTTTACGCCGGAACGTGTAGAAATGTTGAAGCTCTTATCTACTCAAATAGCCTATGTCCAGAAATTACAATCATTCTTAGAAGAGGATACCCCCAGGAGAAAGAGCGAAGTTCTTAAGCCGCTTATCGAACCCCTCACCGAACGGGAGTTGGACGTCTTAAACCTAATTGCCGTCGGAATGTCTAACGAAGAAATTGCCAAGGAGTTGCGGCTGGCTAAAAGTACCGTCAAGACTCATATCATAAATCTATATGGAAAGCTCCAGGTGAACAGGAGAGTGCAGGCCGTAGGCAGGGCAAGAGAATTACGACTATTGAAAAAAGAATAAAAATAACCTAGAAACATCCCTCTGTCGCAAACAGAGGAGTTTTAATAATAAAAATTCGATCTAAACCTTTTGGTGGATCTTAGTAGAAACACCCCTCTGTTGAAACAGAGGGGTGTTTTTCAATAATAATTGATCTAAACCTTTTGGTGGATTTCCTCGAGAGCCAAGTGCTATAAGCTAAAACAGAACTGGGCACTTGAAACAGTTTGGTTTTTAGTAGTCAGCGCTTCAACTTTCGCGAAGTATTCATTACGTATTCTCTGATTATCACTAGCACTCTCTACTCTATCTCGAAAATCGCTCGATCTAATTCAAGCTGACGGAAGTGGTACGATAGTAAGCGAATCCTCTGTAACAGGGGTGGTTACAGTAATTTAGAAGACCCCCAACTATATCTTTAGTAGTTTAGCCCGCCAAAAATTGAAAGACTTTCTGTGATTAACTATGGGAAGTCTTTCTTATCTAAGGGCGTATTCTGTAACAGAGGTAACACTGGTTTCCCTGGAAAAAAGCGCCAACCTCTCTCAGGTGATAATCCAGTATATGGCATGGACTCACCTTATCGATATAATGATAAAACCCAAAAGGGAGTTGAGGCCGTTGAAAATTGCAATCTCAGGCAAAGGTGGCGTCGGGAAAACCCGATGCTAGTCTTGGGACCGTCATGGGAATCTCTGAAGATATTCTGGCGGATTTGAAGCCCATTGTCGACATGAAAGCGCTGATCGAAGAGCGAATGGGGGGCAGCGGAGCATACTACTCGCTAAACCCTAACGTGGACGATATCCTAGATGACTACAGCGTGTCCCTAGGAACTCTTCGGTTTTTCCGGATGGGGAACATCAAAGAGGGAGGAACCTCTTGTTATTGTAAGGAAAACAGCTTCCTTCAAGCCTTGGTTAATTCGCTAATTCTTGGAGAAAAAGATACTGTCATATTGGATATGGGTGCAGGTATTGAACAACTCACCCGAGGTACAGCCCTTGGCGTTGATGTCTTGGTCGTTGTAACTGAACCTTCCAAAGTCAGTGTCCAAACCGTAAGAGTTATTCAAAAACTAGCCCTTGAGCTAGGTATCCCACGCGCAGTTGTCGTTGGAAATAAAGTTCGCAATCTTAAAGAAGAAAATTTTCTTAGAGACCACTTTTCCTCAGAACAGCTTATTGGCATTATCCCTTATAGCGAGGAACTGTTGGAAATGTCAATAAATACTGGCAATGAAGAGTTGCCCGCAGGGTCTCTGGGAGTTCAACTAAATACAATTTATCAAAAAATTATCGGTGAAGGGAGTTGAAAGAGGTCCTCGGTAGTAGATGTAAAAT
>JARLHW010000008.1 GCA_031292075.1 Desulfosporosinus sp. | reverse complement strand
TCTTTTTAGCTCGCTTCTGAAGCCCTTTGAAGGACATTTCTTCAACATAAACCTCCGTGCCCTGGCTTATAATCTCGTTGGCCAACTTATTATGGGATTGCCTACGAAGATTTCTTAACGTTCCTTGGATTCGTTGTAGTTTGGATTGATCCCTCAGATAGTGCCTGGATTTTACCCAAGGATCTCTATTACTTCGATTAAACGTCCCATCCTCTTGATACTTGTTGGGATTATTCGCCCTACGGCTCCGATCCATTTTCCGTTGCAGCTTCCGCATTTCTCGATAAGGAGTCTTGATCTCCGGTGCCAGTTCTAACAAACTGACCTTATCATTAGAGCTTATTCCTGCTGTCTGTGGGCCAATATCGATTCCAACGTTTGAGCTGCCCACCTTATGCCGAAACTCACCGTTTTTATTGATCTTTTCGGGGGGAATCCCTTCAAGGACTAACTGCAAATAATAGTTCATACCTCTCTTGACGATCCGACAGTATTTAATCGTTTGCAGTAGGGCCCTCTGTGCATAGTCATCTTTGGGATTAATGAGCACCTTGATCGAAAGTCCCTTCCAAACTAAAGTATTACTCCGGAACTTGATGCCTGCATCGTTACTTTTACCTTCCAGGCTATGCCAATCTCCATACGTTTTAAAATGTACCTTTTTAGCGGTATGGTATATCTGCCCCTCAAAGGCTTTAAAACAACGAGTAGCGATCTTTTGGACCGTGAAGGCATCGAGATCGTTTTTAAAGTGATGCTGCATCCGCTTAACAAAATCATGCAGCGAATATTCGGTTAGCCTGTACTTCTTGTTTAACTCAAGAAGCACTAGGTTTCGGGTTCCATCCTCTTTAGGCACTTTAATCGCTTTCTGGTACTCTTTGCTCTCAACCATTAACCGATACCGCTTACCCAGTTCATTAAGACAGGCATTATAAATTCTCCTGCCTAGATCTAATCGCTTATCCAAGATATCCTCTTGATATAGTTCAGGATTGAGCTTAAGGGTTAGCACAAAATTCGGCTCTGATTTCTTTGCCTTTTTGGATTTTCTCTTCGGCTTAGCCATTCCCACGCACCTCCTTTAGGCGTGTTTTTGGTTTTCTATATAGTGTTGTATTGTCTCTTCTGAGATATGCCCGATTGTACAGCAAAAGTAGGACCGCGTCCATAAGGACGGTATTCTACTTTTTAACTTCGGGTATTTATCTCTCAGTAGTTTACTACTTCTACCTTTGAATGCTTTAATCAATTCGTGCAAGGGTTGCCTCGGGTCAAATGAGATAAACATATGAACGTGATCAGCCATTATTTCCAAAGCTTTTATTTCAAC
>JARLHW010000090.1 GCA_031292075.1 Desulfosporosinus sp. | reverse complement strand
CCAAAACCCCAAAACCCCAAAACCCCAAAACCCCAAAGAGCGGACACAGGGAGATGCGCGAAACCCCATTATAACAAGAAAAGTAGAAAATCGTACGTCCTGTGGGAGCCAGAGGGTCAGATCAGAATAATCAGTGCCGCTAGTTCACGCAACGCCAGCCTCTAGTTTGGATATATAAATAAGTATAGAATTTACGTTATCAATTATAAATATCACCGAACCCAAGAATATGGAGAGCGAAGTCGTCGGATACGACCCTAAGCTACTGACCCAGACGCCAGAGGACCTCGAGTTCCTTCTATGCACGCTGTGCGAGCGGGTCGCCAGGTCCGGCGAAACCTGCGACAACTGTGACAGCCTATTCTGCAGCTCCTGCATGCTGCGTTTCCAGAAAAGTACGACCCCCGGCAAATGTCCCAATGGCTGCAACTACCGCCGGAAGAAGCTACCCCCAATCATCCAGACCAAACTCAGGAAACTGCAATTCCTCTGCTGCTACCAGGAGTCAGGCTGCGGGAAAGCCCTTGAGTACGAGGCGATAGACAAACACGAACAAGCGTGTGAATACCAGCCCGCAGTTTGCCCGTACGCGGGATGCAAAAAGCCTATGATAAAGAAGGACATGCTTGAACATCAAAAGATGTGTCCGTGGCAGCTAGTCAAGTGCCATTTTTGCTGGACAAAGGTGCAACTGCAAGGTCAGGCTGGACATGAGGCGGAGTGCGAGCTGAGGAGCGTCGAGTGCGGGGCGTGCGGAAAAACGGTGGTGAAGAAAGATATGAGTAAGCACGTAGAGAAGTGCGAAGATGTGATTGTGACATGCGGGGAGTGCAATGCGATGGGAAAAAGAAAGGAAATGATTCATCATAATTGTCTGGAGTATATGAGTCAGAAGCTTTCAGAAAATTCGAGGGAAAATACGGAATTGAAAGCTGCGCTAAAGTGCATGGAAACGAAGGTGGAGGAAATGAGTCAAACAATCGAGCAACTAACTGGAAGGGTTCCTATGTGCGATAAGTGCAGTACGATGAAGAAGGATTGTCCAATTTGCGGCAAGAAACTGTGCATCTTGTGCAATGTACTTGTATGTGGCAAGTGCAACAGCATATACTGCAAGACCTGTGGGCAAGAAAAAGGAACTTACAAAAGAACGCACGACAAAGTCAACTGGATGTGTCCAGCTTGCTGTGAGGACTACGCTATGGAGCCAGTTGCCAGATGCGAGGTGTCATATCCTATAATGGTGAGACCTTATGAAGCAAGAAATATTTTCTTGCCGCAATAATTACTAACTGCAGAAATCGTATTCTCATCTGAAATACAGCATGTTCGCACACATATCTCCGGGTTTTGTCGCACTGCCTCGCCACTGGAAATGTACACCTT
>JARLHW010000089.1 GCA_031292075.1 Desulfosporosinus sp. | reverse complement strand
ATCACCTCAATGTCCCGGCCTCGCCAGGAGATGCCGACCCGCTCGGTTTGGCCCCGATAGAAGTTAAGCACCTTCAGCAGCGCGTCCTCCGGCGACCGGGCGAACACCACCGCCGACTCGCTCCAGTTGACCTCCTGACCGGTATATTCCTCAACCTTCCCGTCCCATACATACCAAAGAAAGTTCATACTCGTCCCCCCTGTCTTTATCGACCCGGCCTATCTGCGGGCCACTCGCGCAAAAGCTCGACTATATCTACCCCCAATGCTACGGCGAGTTTTTCAACCGTGCTGACCCGTGGATTTCGGACGCCGCGCTCGATATAGTGAATAGATGATTGAGGAACATTCGCTTTCCCGGCTAGCTCCTGCTGCGTCCAGCCCCTACCTTTTCGTAATCGTCGGAGGTTGACCGCCAACCTATTCATTTCCCACACCTGTCATCCTTATCTTGATAACAATTATATCCTTTTTAGGATTATATTTCAATCACCAAGCGGATAAATTCAACTAAATATTGTGTGTTATAATCACAATTAGGATAATTCGCCGATGGAGCGATGTTATGAATATCGGAAAAATGATTCAACAAGAGCGTAAGCGCCAGCAGATCAGCATGAATGCGCTCGCCAAACGGGCCGAAATCGGGCAGTCTACGTTGAGCTATATCGAAAGCGGTCAGCGCCAGCCGACTTTTGAAATCATTGTACGTATCGTTAATGGCCTGAACCTCACCCTCGCCGACTTCTTCGCTGAAGAAAAACCGGAGCTCGAACCCGAACTCCGCCGCCTGCTCGACACCGCCCGCAAACTCACCCCCGAGCAGCGCGAACACCTGCAAAAGCTTCTGGAAACCATGAGCAAAGATTAATATATGCCACACAACATAAAATCAGCCCGGAGAATTTCTCCGGGCTGATTTTATGTAAGACACGAGAACCGTCCGAAACCACTGAAAAAGTCCCTAAAAAGCCAAGAATCCAGATGTTTGCGCTATAATAGAAGTAGGAGAAAGAGCGTGAATGGAGTGGATTTCATGCTGAGACAGGAACCGAAGCAGCCTAGTTTTTATGCCACTTTATATGACAAAATACCCGACGGACATCTATTAAAAAGAATCGATAAAGCCGTCGACTTCAGTTTCATCAATCACCTTCTGAAAGATTCATACTGCAAGCATTTTGGCCGACCGGCCAAGGAACCAGAGATGATGGCGAAACTGCTTGTTATGCAATACCTGTACAACCTGTCTGATGTGAGGGTGATGGAAGAAGCCCGACTAAACTTAGCCTACATGTGGTTCTTGGGTTTAAATCCGGAAGATAATCTGCCAGACCCTAGTCTTCTGACAAAATTCAGGACACAACGGCTGGAACATGTCATGGTGGACGACATCATCAAAGAAGTAATTCGTCAATGTGTTGACAAAGGCATGATCAAAGGAACGGGAATCAGCGTCGACTGTACCCATATCGCAGCCAATACCACAAAAAAAGTACCCGAGCGGGTAATGAAGCATCTGGCAAAAGGCATCATCAGGAACCTGCAAGAAGAACTCGGCGAAATATCAGCCAACATTAACACGAACATACCGGACTACAAAGGAATAAAAGATCATCGGCAAGCCAAAAGCGTGATGCAAGAATACACCATGGCCTTGATAGAAGCGTCGGAAAAAGAAATACACGGCAAGCCTGCTCCCAAAACTCAGCGGATGATCGAACTTGGCCGCCAAGTATTAGGTGATCCCCGGTTCATTGCTCAAAAAGGTATTCGGTCTCTTGTTGACACTGATGCGCGGGTAGGCTACAAATCCAAAGAAGACAGCTTCTTTGGCTACAAGGCCGAATATGCCATGCTGGCAGAGGAACGCCTCATTACGGCGGTGGAAGTACATGATGGGGCATACGTTGACGGAGACGGCTATAATGAACTTTATGACAGAACAAAAGAATGCGGCATCGAACTTAAAGAAGCCTATGGCGATAAAGCCTATTTTCGCAAACCCATTCTTGATAAACTGCAAGAAGAGACAGTCGAAGCAATTATCCCAGTTAGCGAGACGGTATACCGCTTGGATGAGAGTAGATTCAGCTACAACAAAGATAGTGACCAATGGTTTTGTTCCCTTGGTAATAAAAGTATCGAGAAGCAATACAAGCAAAGCAAAAGCGGCAAGCGTCATATAAGTATTAAATTTGATACAACGCTGTGCCGAGATTGCCCCCAAAGAGAAAGTTGCATCGGTAAAAGTGGCAAACGGAAGATCCTGCATATTGGCTTAAACACCGCTGAATTTTACGAATACAGCCAGAAGCAGAAAACGCCTGAGTTCTTAGAAAAGTACAAGCTGCGAGCGGCACATGAGTGGAAAAATGGGGAACTGAAGAGGTTTCATGGACTTTACCGAGCTCGCGGCTACGGTCTTGAAGCCATGTCAATGCAGGCAAAGCTCACGGCCTTGGCGGTAAACTTGAAACGGATAGCGGGGCTTTACACCCCGCTTTTACCGATTTTTGTGGCAGCCATTCAACGGCAATTCACTTGTCGAGGGTCTTGGCCGGTGGCTGCTTAAAAAGCCCTTTTTTCAGTGGTTTCGGACGGTTCTCGTGTCTTGCATAAAATCAGCCCGGAGAAATTCTCCGGGCTGATTTTATGTTTGTATGGCATCTATTAATCTTTGCTTATTGTTTCCAGAAGCTTTGGGGGTGTCGCACCGCTCGGGGTGAATTGGCGGGCGGCTGGGTTTCTTGGGTGATGGGCTAGTCGATGTTGATTGGTCCGTTCTTTTTTTCATAGGCAGCGATGTGAGCTTTGATTAACTGTTCAATTTCCTTGTTAATGGAACGGCCACTTTCTTCTGCAATATACCCCATCTTTTTTATCAGGTCAGGGCTGACGCGGATAGTGAAGCGAGGTAATTCTGACGGCATGGTGCCACACTCCTTGCTGCAAGTTGACGACACCATTAGCGTAGCATAAAAAATATTATCACACGCAATATTGACGGCAAGGTGACGACACCATATAATAGAACCGAAAGGTGACTACTAGGTGACGACTAAGATGGTAAACGACTCGTGGTAATAATACGAAGCTCTGCAGATAAAGACAGGGAGGGACGAGTATGAACTTTCTTTGGTATGTATGGGACGGGAAGGTTGAGGAATATAGCGGTCAGGAGGTCAACTGGAGCGAGTCGGCGGTGGTGTTCGCCCGGTCGCCGGAGGACGCGCTGCTGAAGGTGCTTAACTTCTATCGGGGCCAAACCGAGCGGGTCGGCATCTCCTGGCGAGGCCGGGACATTGAGGTGAT